>CAYOGS010000053.1:0-9954 GCA_964403435.1 uncultured Rhodospirillales bacterium
AGGGAAGCTCTGGAACGAGGCGAATTGCCTCATATTACTAGTCCTCACATTGCAAAAATATGGCTCGTTTATTTGCCGCGGCTGCGTAGCATTCCAGCCTCTTTTTGTCATTTCGCTCGGCCTGGATATCCTTGACAATCGACTCGTAGAGAGCCGTGCAGTAGTCCTTACGTTTTTCTATTTTTTCTTCCGGGGTTTCTATAGGAGGGTCATCGTCATTTGCCATTTCGCAAATCTGGTTCCACCAGTCTTGGAGGTTGATTTGCGCGTTGTGTCCAAGACCATTCAGGTAACGGTGCCAAGCATAGTATTCCGGCGTTCCGGGAATCATGCGGCGCGGCAGCGTGGGATACGGCACTTGGATGGTGATGTAATCTGCTTCCATCCCATCCGGGTCCACCATCATCAAGGGATTCCCGCCCACATAGCCATACAGGTTTATGCCGCCGACCTCTTTGATCCAGTCGCGGTTGAGCCAGCGCATGGAACCGGGGTCATAGGCTCGGGTTGAGGACATATACAGGCCCATGTCGCCGATCCACATCAGCCCGGCATAACGGAAGTCCGGCAGCACGCCGTCGCTATCACGCTCTGATCCGTAGGGCGTGTAGTCGAGGGCGCCGACCCTGGCGCCGGTGTCGGCATCGGCGAGGTCTCTGACGCTGCCGAGATGGTCGATAAAGTAGACGTATTTCTTGCTGGCCGTGAAGTCGTATTCGCCGGTCAGCAGATAGCTCCTGACCCTGGCCGTGCTCGTCGTGCGCTGCTGGCAGATGCGGTCGCCGCACCACTGGAAGCGCTTGTAGGTTGTGGTGCCGTTCGTCGTCGTCTTCTGCAGGATGCGCCGTCCCATCCCGTCATAGTGGAACCGCACCGTGTGCCCGCCGGACGCGTTGGGGTCGGTCATCTGCAGCAGCCGGCCTTCCATGTCCCATTTGTAGGTCCGCAGCGGCGCGCTGCTGTTGTTCAGATCAACTTCGGCGGTCGTGTTGCCGTTGGCGTCGTAGGTATAGCCCTGCCACCAGGCGTTCTTGTTCATCTGGTTGAGGTTGTTGTCGGCCGGCGGCGTGGCGGTGTTCAGATAGGTCGGGTAGTCGTCGTACCCGCCATAGTCTGGGTAGGTCGCCTTGGTGGGGTTGTCCAGCTTGTCCAGTTCCCAGCCATAGGTGCCGGCATTGCTGGTGGCGCCAGTGTTGGACACCAGCGTGCCGACCGAGCTGATGAGCCGGTCGCCGCCGTCATAGTCATGCGCCCAGGTCTGCGCCCCGATGGGGTGGCTGGCCGTGCTCTCTGTGACGCTGCGGATGTTGTAGCGGTCCACCCCGCCGCCATTGACATAGCCCAGCGTGTAGCTGCGCATGGCGTTACTGCTGGATGTGATGGTCAGCAATCTACGGTCATTGGCATTGGTGTCATAGCCGTAGCTCTGGCTCAGCGTGATGCTGCTGTTGGTAACGCTGCGGCTGGCGAGTTGGCCGGTGTTGTTCAGATAGCCCAGGGTAAAAGTGCCGAGCGGCGTGCCGTAGCTGTTCAGCCGTCCCAGCGTGTCATAGCCGAAGCTCTCCTGCGTCTCCGCCGCCCAACGCTGGCTCATCCGCCCCGCCGCGTCGTAGAAATACGCCGTGTGCTGGTTGTAGTAACCGTTGTTCGTCTCTTGCCGCAACTTCAGGGCGCCGCAATTGGTGAGGGTGGACGGCGGCGCGCAGCCGGTGCCCGGGTCAACATAGGAGAAGGTCGTCGTGGCGCTGGCGGGCGCGCCGCCGCCCGTCAGGCCGGACATGTCCGTCATCGTCTCCAGACGCGGATACCAGGTCTCGTAGGTGAAGCTGACGTCCGGTGTCGGGAAGTTCGTGTCCACGTGGTTGGTATAAGTTATCGCGGTGACCTCGTCGGCCACGCTGTAGCTATAGGTCTTCACCTGCCCCAGCGCGTCCGTCACCGTCTTGAGGCGGCCGGTCACGTCATAGGTGTAGCTTTCGGTTTTCGCGTTCGCGGTGCCGGAAGCATAGGTCTTGCTCGTGGGGCGGGACTGTATGTCGATGTCCCAATGCGTGACGTTGCCGTTCGCATCCGTCAGATCCTTCAGCACCCCGTTGGCGTAATAGGCATATTGCGTGGTGCGATCCACCCCGGCCGTGCCGTTGATGGTCAGGCTCTTCTGGATTGTCTTGATGAGCCGGCGGTTACGGTCATAGACATATTCCGTCACCCGTCCCTGGCGGTCGGTGATCTTCCAGACATCGAGGCTGTGGTCACCGGCGGTCGGCACCGTCCCCGTCCCCGTCGTCCAGGTGGGCTGCGACGACAGGCCGGACGGGAACGTGTAGTCATACAAGTCGGTCGTGCCGTCCGGATACTTCACCTTCACGATGCGATCCAGATCGTCGTATTCGTAGCATTTGACGTAGCCGTCGCTGTCGGTCGTGCTGATCGGCAGGTTCGTGTTGTCCGGCGCGGTCATGCCGCTGCAGGCGCTGGTGTAGTTGAGGCTCTGAGCCGTCGCGGCGCCCGCATTGGTGGTGCCATAGGTCACGCTGTTATGCGCCACGGCCACGGGCACCGTCACACGCGTGAGGCGCGCTGAACCGTCATATTCCCAGAAGCGCGTTTGATCCAGCGGGTTGGTGGCGTAGATCAGCTGGCCGGCAGTGTTGTAGGCGTATTTCCAGGTCTGCCCCGCCGCGTCCTTCTTGCTCAGGACGTTGTGATTGCTGTCGTAGGTGAACTCCGCCAGCGTGTCGTAGGTCGGCGTGTTCGATATCTGCTGCTTGATCCTGGTGACGTCGAGATTGCTGTTGCCGTATTCATAAACCGTCTTGCGGTTTTTTGGGTCAGTCTTGTCCTGCAGCAGGCCGGTCACGATGTTGCCGCTGGAGCCGGAATAGGTGGCTTGCCACAGCTGCGTCGTGCCATCGTCCAACCTTCGGCCGATCACCGTTTGCGCACCGCCAAAGTACCCGGAGTAGGACGAGACGGACTGGCCCTCGTTGTTGAACCAGACACGCCGCTCCAGTGGCTTCTTGGCGCTCTCGATGCCGCGCACCGTCGTCGTGAAGGTGCTGTCCGTCGTCCAGTGCAATAAAGTGGCCTTCGTGTAGTCGGTCGTGCCATGCAGGTCGGCGACGTGCCGATCCCAGATGAAGGTGTTGCGCACCTGCATATGGTCGTTCTGGGTTGCCATGGTCGCCGGCACCTCGTTGGTGGGTTCCGTGTCGCTCATGCTGAGCAGCCGGTCGCGGTAGTGCTCGATGCGCTCGACCTTGCCCAGCGGGTCGGTGATGTTCAGCCAGCGCTGCAGGTCGCCGGTGTTCTGACCGTAGCTGTAGCTGCTGACGCCATAGGGCGTCGTAAGCTGGTTCACCAGCCCGCTACCGTCATAGGCCACGGTCGAGGTGATGCCGATGGGATCGGAGATGGAGAGCAGCTTGGCATTGCTGTCGTAAGTCAGCGTGCTGTCGCGCCCGAACGGATCGGTAACCTTGGTGATCACCAGCGGATAGCCGCTGAGCTGGTAGCTGAAGGTCGTGGTCAAGCCGGCCGCGTCAGTGATGCTGTCGAGGCGCACGCATGAAGGACTGCAGGTGATGCTGCCCTGCGTGCCGGTGAGATTGGTGTAGTTGTAGGTGACGACATTGCCTTGCGGATCGATCTCCTGCTTCAGGAAGACCTTGCGCAGGCCCGTGGTCGCGCCGTCCAGGTGGCTGTAAATCCGCTTGCTGCCGTCCGGCCGCTCCAGCTCGAAGTGCGTGAAGGCGCCGCTGAGCGGCACCCGCGAGAACCGGTCTCCGGTCCAATAGTCGCGGTAATAGACCAGCTTACCGTTGATGCCGTAGGGCGACGTGATGTAGTCCACGGCGCCGCCGCCGACCTCGTAGCGCCGGGGCGAACCCCAGGAGGTGCCATCGGCCGGGTCCGTGACGTAGGAGATTTTGTTGGTCACCCATTTCTGGCCGACATTCGAGTAGGTAATGACGCCGGGCAGTTGGGTTGCCTCGCGCTGCATGTAGGTGAGTTGCACTTCGACGGGCGGCCCCTTGCTCGCCGCGTAGCCGATATGCGGATCACGGATGGTCAGGCTCACCAGCGTCGTGTGCGCGCTGCTGGCACACATGCGGGCATTGGTCTGGGTCTGCTGCAGGCCAGCCGTCCTGTCGGGGCACGTCTGCGGCGAGTCCGGCGTGTGATCCAGGGTCAGATGGTCGCTGGGATAGCCCATGCCATAAACCGTGGCGGCTTCTTCGGATGCTGTCTCGACCGTGCGCCAGGCGCCCGGATCGTGGCCATCCGCCGGCGGCGGCACCGCTGTTGCCTTGGCGCCTTCCGGCACCAGGAAGTACCCGCTGCTCTCGGCGTCAATCGCCTCGACCGACAACACCAGGCCGCTGGCGAAGGTCGGGTCTTGCACCACATAGCCGTCCGCGCGCTGCTCGATGATGGCGGCATAGTGGTTCAGCTTCCAGTGAATGACCGACGGCACCGGGATCGGCTGGCCAGTCGCGCGCTTGATGAGCGTGTGTGCGGCGGCGGCTTGCGTGGCCAGCTCTGAGACCTGCGCCAGGGTGAAGCCGCGCGGGCCGGATTCTGCTTTGTCCGCCACCCTGATCTGCTCGGCGGAGGCGTTCTGTGTGCGCAGCACATTCACCAGCGCCTTGGGACCGCATAGGAAGGCGATCTCCGGCTGCTTGCGCATCACCGTCGCGCCCTCGCGCGCGCCCAGCAGGATTTCGCCGGCGGCATCTTCGACCGTCCGGTCGCCGATCTCCGCGAACAGTCGCTCCAGTTCTTCGACATGACCGACACGCGCATGCATGCGCGCCAGTTCGGCCACGGCGCTATCGGCGATCAGCTTGGCTTCGCGGATTTGGGTGTTCTTGCCCAGCGTCCAGGCCTTCTGCCAGACATCAAGCGCCCGGCTGAAGTAACCCGCATTGAAATAGCCGTGTCCCAGATTGGTCTGAACGGCCATCGCCCAGCCCGAATTCGGATGCTTCACCAGGAAGTCCTGGAACGGCTTGGAGGTTGTGGCGAAGTCGTGCCGTGCGCCTTCAGCGGGTTTCTGCGTAAAGGCGCTGACTGCCGCTTCCAGGTCGGCGTCTTCCTCGGCGCTCGTCGGGCCGGTTGCGACCAGGGCGGTCTGCAAGCCGCCTACAGCAAACGCAGGCGCTGGCTCTGGTATCTCACCTTGTACGGGGCGCTTTACCGTTGCGGCCTGCGGCGCCACGGCTCTTGGTGCCGGCGCAAAGAGATTCCAGAAGGCGCTGTTGTTCGAGGACTGTCCCTCCTTGGGCACCACGATCACATCCTGCGCTTGCGCGGGATGTTGGTCCGAGTTCCAGGGGGAGAAGGAAAGGAGCGATAGGACGGCGATGGCACCGGTAGTGAGCGCGGCACGGCGGCCTGCTCGTTTCAAGCTCTCTGGCCGCATGTCCGCATCCCTTCAATATCGCTTCAAGGCATGCGACAAATCAGCACACCTTCAGCCGTGAATCAACACGCGTTTTACGTGTAGGACGTGTGCAAGACTCCGTGCTGCAACCGACCGTGGCGTCTCAAGGGGTTGGCTGGGTTTCTTAATTTATGTCCTGGTGTTCGCTACCGGGCGGCTGGAAGTTAACGAATGTCTATCAAACCCTGGGAACCCCACATGCTATTGTGTTGAAGTCGTGGTTTTAGTAGCTAAATCGCATGGCGATGTAGAATTTTTTGGAGTTTTCATGTTCTTAAGGCCAGCTACAGCAATTATCGCCCTATGTTCATTATGCGGTTGCACAACGCACCTTGAGACAGCTGAAGTTAAGAGCTCCGCCACACCCCAAAATGGAGGTGTCTATCACTTGCCTGTTTTGAGCTACGAAATTGATGTGACAAGAGTTCTGAAGTCATGCCCGAAGGATAGTAATCCTGAATTTGATATTACAGTTAAAGTGCAACCGTCTGTTATCGCTGGCGAAGCCATAGCGGTGGATTATCAAAAACTGACAAACTGGTTAAAAACTAGCGATTTTGTTTTAGAGAACTACCCATCCGGAATTCTCAAATCTATAAATGTCGGCGTTCAAGATCAGTCCAAACCATTTGTTACGGAAGCAGCAAAAGCTGCTGCTTCTGTAGCAAAGATGACCGTGGGCGTTCCCCCCGTAACTGGAAGTAACTTGTTTGCGTCGAAACGGCCATCGCTTAGTTGTAAATCAGACCCTTACAATCCTAAAGTCGCATCAAATTTGAGTGCGATAGACTTACAGATCAAGAGTTATGAAGAATCAGTAGAAAATAAATCAAATAACCTTGAGCGATTTGATGCAACGCATTCAGAAACCCAGCGCTCTAACCATGATAATAATCAGCGGTCGAAACTAGTAGAAGCCTTATTGGAGAGCAAAGACCTACTTGTTTCGGCACAACAAAAAAAGGGTAAGGCATTAGATGCCCTTACCATTAGAAGCCACTATAAATTTGTACCTTCCAGAGGGAATTATTTCCTAATTGATGCAGTAGCTACATTGCCAGAAGCGGAAAAAAATAAGGTCGAGAAGCTTTTTGCAGTTACGGCGGTAGCGAATGATTTAAATCTCGATCTTGGTTTCGAAAACAACAAGAGGGATGCTAAGGAAAAACTAGTCACTGAAGAAAATCAAAAATTATTCACATTGCTTTCCTACGCGGATGTTGTGTTCGCAATGGAGTCGATGAGAGCAAATCCACTTGAAACAATTTCTTTAAATAAACCTGATCATTGCCAGATAGAAAACAAAGATTACTGTGGCATCGTTTATCGTACACGCAAGTCAGCAAAATTGCAGATTTGCAGCAATATTAGTAGCGTTGATAAAAATGATCTTGGCAGCATATGCTCTAAACTCGCCCCGACAGACACTAAGGTATTGTATAGAGAAGACCGACTTGCACCTCAATTCGGTGATTTGATGTCTTTGCCGCTCGAAAATGGGATGTTCACCGATAATCGACTGACAGCAGATTTTAGTGAAGATGGAGTTCTCACAAAAATTAGTTATAAGAAAAATTCTTCGGAAGCTGTTGCAGCGGTAAGTTCTCTGAACGAAGGACTAGGCGCCGTAAAAGATGCAATCTCGTATGCTGGCTCAGCACAATTTCGTCATATCCAAAATGAGAAGGCACTTCAGGATGCTCGTGCTGGTATCAATAGTCCCGCAGAAATAGCGGCAACAACAGAGGCAAGCACTCTCTCTGCAGAACTCGCCAAGACAAAAGCAGAGATAGAATTACTAAAAGCGCAAAGGGAGCTGGATTCGCTAAAAAAATAGCTCATACTTACAATTGGAACCTAATAATTATTTGCGACAGCGTCAGTCAATCAAAGGGAACTATATATTTAACTAGCCAAAAAAACCGCAGGTCTCTTCGTTTTTGATCAGCGTGACCTTTGTCCCAACATGGTGGCCCTCCTTTCGTGTTCATTGACCTTCTCCCCGTTATGTCCCCGGGTTGAAGTAGAGTCCTGTGATTAAACTATTCGCACTGTTCACTAAATTGACAGTCTAGGCCTTGCTATTCAAACCTGAAACAGCACAACATTTAGACCGAGTAATGTGCATCAAGCTAGGTAACAGCCATCATAAACGTCCTACCCAACGCAGTAATTTGAGGTTCATTAAACTGTCTGCTTTCATCTAAAATTCCAAAACGGCCTAATATTTCAAGTGAGGCAATAACTTCGAATTGCTCAAAGTCAGTGGCATTGGATATAATCTCCAAAGCAGTAGCGTTGTGCGGTGCCTCTGGATTTAATCGATGTTTGGCAACATTCCAGCTCGCATCAGGTGCAATCTCCCATATTCTCTGCAAGACTAAAGCATCGTTAGGATCAATTTTCTTCAGAATTTCTATGAACTCAATTTTGAAATATCGCTTTCTTTTTGGGTCTCTGGCAGTTGCCAGAAGCCCTGCCCATAGCTTCTGCATTTCTTCACGGCTTTCATCTCGGCAAGCTTCAAGTATGGGGCCAGCCAAGTTAGGAGAGAGGTCTTCAGGTTTTTCAGTTCCCCTACGTTGAAACACCGCTTCAGTTTTTTGGCAAAGCTCTACCCAATGACGCACACGCTTATGAGCAAGTTCATCTCCAAAATGGTACCCAATTAAATTGCTGATGTAACCACCTAGTCTTTTGTCAGCCAGCTCGGGATAGTTCTTAGCTAGTTGGTTCGGCATAGATGAAAATCCAGCCAACATCGCGGCTGCGTCGTTCAATGTGATACTCGACATTGCGACTTCTTCAGGCCGAGTCTTTTTATCTTTGACCGCCGTTTTCTTTTCGGTTGGTACAAGCGCTTTGCTCATTCTGCGATCCCTGATTTTTGCATCATCGTACAACTACTTAAGATCATTGATGCCAACAAGGATTGTATATCCTTGATCATCTCTGCTCGGCTGTCCAACGCGTACGCCGATTACGGGATCACCAAGCGGCAAAAAGGTTTGAATCTCCGGAGCAAGCTTATAACCTTCAACAGTAAGAAATTTATAGATTTGCTCTGCGAGGTTTTTTCTTTCTAAGACTTCATCCCCTGCCGCTACATACCGAACAGTAATAATTTTACCTTTTGGAATTTTTTCAAGCATTGCCTCTTTCATTGCGTCGGTCAGAAACCGAGGAGGTTTTTGCGTTTGAAGATAGTTGTCACCCTGCTGTCCTTGCGTGATGATTCCTTTGTTACCGATCACATCACCCATTGTATTGGACGGCAGATGCTGCTCTTGCCTTGCAAAGAGAACTTTGTACTTGGTATGCCCCCACCACCCTAGATATGAAAATCCACCAACAGGGATAATTGCTACCAACACCGTTAGTATTGGTGCACGCCGATATAGCCTTTTCCAAAAGGTGATGGCGTATCTTTTCTCGCGCTTCAGTTTATCGAGAAGAAATTTTAGAGCCAGTTTTTCAAACATCAGACCAGCCTCCTCACAAAAAGACTAAATAAAAGAAACAGCCGGCAGAACCGAAACGGCCAACAAACTGGAAATTATATCTCGTGGCGAAAATAAGTTGATTGACGAAGATATAAAACTCGTCAGGCGCGCCTTCATTCTCGCGGTTTAACAGCTTCACCATCACTAATCTTCCTTATAAACTTGCTCACTTATTCGGGAAGTCAAAAATCTCTGCTTTCTGCTGCCTCTTATCTTTAAAACTGAAACTAGCTTTCACCTCAGCCCACTTTGGGTCGACACGCTCGCTGCTAAATAAAGGCGGAATCACATCACCTGAATCTTGAACAACAGCTAAAACGACCTCGATGTCGGAATGAGGAACGACCTTATCACAATGAATCCGATAATAAGTGGCTAGAGTAATGATTTCGTCTCCAGTTCCTGGAGCAGCTATAACTTCAACTTTGTTAGTCTCTGCATTGGTTGCGTATATCGTTGATTCCAACTCTGACATCGGATGCTCTATAGAATCAGCAATAGTATTACAGGTATTAAGCTTTGAATTTACCCCAGCATTGATAATCATGTGATCAGTGCGAATGACGGCATCAAAGTCAGTGTAAGGACTGTTATCATCGTTACGAAGGCGCAGCCGAACGTCAGAATATCCTTGTTTCCAGTCAATTCCAGCTATCTTTGTTCCTGCAGGATAATCATCAGCAAGAGATTTGACGGCCAATTCTAGTTTTGGTTGAGCCATTTCTTCTAACCGCTTTTGGTAAGCGGCGTATACGTAGATAGCAATGATCACCATTAGAACAGACCTGGCTAACCAAGATTTGTTTTCTAGCTGCTTCCAAAGAAGCCAAATTAATACCAGTATTATTGAGGTGGAAAAGGCTGCAAACTGCAACCACGTGGGCGCGCCAAGTTGCTGTAAAGTTGGATATGGCGCAGCGATCAGAAGCGCATACATCGCACGATCATCGCTTTTGGATTCCGCCCAGCACCGCAGATACCTAATGATATTTAGGTGATGTAGAA
>CAYOGS010000054.1:0-954 GCA_964403435.1 uncultured Rhodospirillales bacterium
GTATGAATATCGGCGCGTCGAGGTGGTGGGGCCAACTGTGGGGAATGAATTGTTCCGTGCTGGGGTGTGGGCAACTTTGATCGCCATTTTGGCCATTTCGCTTTATGTCGGATTCCGTTTTGAATGGCAGTTCGGGGTGGCCGCGATGATGGCGACTTTGCATGATATTTTTGTTACTGTCGGGTTGTTTGCCGTGCTGCAACTGGATTTCAATCTAACAGCGGTGGCAGCCTTGCTGACTTTGGCGGGCTATTCCATTAATGACACCGTGGTGGTGTTTGACCGGATTCGTGAGACTTTGCGGCGGCAAAAGTCGCCGGATTTGCGTACTGTGATCAATGACGCGGTTAACCAAACCTTGTCGCGCACCATCATGACGGCGGGGACGACCCTGCTAGCGCTGATCCCGCTGTTGCTGTTTGGCGGTCATGCGTTGCTGAACTTCTCCCTGGCGTTAACCTGGGGGGTGATGTTCGGTACCTATTCGTCCATTTATGTTGCCGCTTCCCTGCTGCTGTATATGCCGCCGCTGCGGCAATTTGCCGGTCGGAGTGGTCAAGCCGCTGGACGCCCGGCCTGAAACTAATTTACTGCTTGGGTATCAGGGTATTTGCAGGTAAGCAAAGGTGTGCCTGCAACCAGAAATGAGCCTCCTTCTATGACAGAGAGGGTCACTTATACCGAAGTCCAACCAGGTTCCACCCCACCCCAGGCCGAAGGCCTGACACTGGCTATCCGCACTGATGCCCGCCATGCGGTCGGGTCACTGCGACGCAACCTTGTTCCCCACCTTGAAAGCGATATGGCGCGTGCCGCGTTCGGTGCGGCGTCTCAGGAAGTCACCGGGCCACTCACGCCTGACGGTTTGGCGAAACAATTGCTGCATCAGCAGTATCAAAGTTGGGGCAGGAAAGTTCTCGGAGCTTTCGCCGATTGTCTCGATTACAGCAAATA
>CAYOGS010000054.1:964-7378 GCA_964403435.1 uncultured Rhodospirillales bacterium
GCAGCAACGTCTGGCTGTGCATTTTTACGATGCGCGCAGCTTGGCCGATGATGCCGTGGCGAAGGGCGCCCAGTTCGTGCAGCAAGCTTTCGGCAAAAACAAGCCACCGATTTTTGTGTCGCTCGATGATATGATCGAGCCGCGCAATGGGCAAAGCTGGGGCGAGGTGGCGTTTTCGCGGTTGTTCAGCGCAGACGGCAAACAGCAGCTGGATTATGTGGGACGCCCGGGTCGGCCGGCGCTTGATCAACAATTGGACGTGCTGCGCCAAGCGACCCAGGCCATGTCCGGTGGCGGATCACCGGTCCCGATTGTACTGGTTGAAGACAATGTGCGGCATGCCAAAATGCTGAATTGGGTGATTGATAAAATGGAACGCGGCGGTGTGCTGCAACATGGCGTGCCGGCAGCGATCGCCACCTGTTTCAGCATGGCGGACGCCAAGGAGCGTGATGGGATCCGTTATCAGGATAAGTCCGTGCCCGTAATCGCTAGCGTGGATTACGGAAAGGCCAAGGTGGATGTAATTACGCCGCGCGATATGTTTTTTGATGGCCTCGTCGTGCAGACCAAGCAAGGTGGCATGGGTCGGCTGCCGGGCGTATTCCTGGATGATGAGACGTTGGTCACACGTTTTAAAATTCGGCCGGAGAAGACGACTGAGTTTCGTGAGCGGGTGAATGACGCCAATGTCGCGTTCTGTGCGCATGTGGACGGCGCTATCGGCAAAAAGATGCCGGTCAGCTGGTTCACGGGCAGCGAGCCGATTTGCCAGGTGACAGGGGCTCAGCCGGAGCGGCCGATGGTGACATTGCTGCAGGGGCTGACACGATCATTGGCGGGGCAGAGCGCCGTGCCGTCCGAGGGAACATGAGCAACACATCACCACGACCGATGATTATTGACTGCGACACGGGGCGCGATGACGCCTTGACGCTGGCGGTCGCCGTTAAACAGACGGCCGTGCAACTCGTCGGTGTGGTGACGTCTTACGGCAATGTGCCGCTCAAGCAAGTGACCGAGAATACGGCACGCGTGATGGCGCTGTTGGGAAAAGAGGAGATTCCCATTTTCCCCGGCGCGACTCAGTCCAGCCAACCGGAACTGGCCGCCGAACTGCTGGCCAAGCGTCATGCCGGTATGGGCAACGGTTTGTGTAACCTTGAACTGCCGCCGACTGATCGCACGTTGCGGCCGCCGATGACGCCTGAGGTATTGGCTGGCAATCTGCAAAAGCTGGCCAAACAACATGGGGCACTCGATTATGTGATTATTGGTCCTGCCACCAATTTCGCGGCGGTGGCCGAGGTGCTAGGAGCACAACTGCCTCAGGTCGTCAATAGCGTGACGATGATGGGCGGCAAGCTGGGCAAGCTCTGGGACGAGGTGCCGGGCGGTGCCGATTTCAACATCGCCTGCGATCCCAAGGCTGCGCAGCGGGCGCTGAATGCTGGTGTGCCAGCGCGGATTGTGCCGATGAATGTTACCTGGCCGATTGCGCTCGGCGTCTCCGAGCTGGAGGCACTGCAGCCGGTGAATAAAGCTGGCGCGTTTGCCAAAGATCTGATGCTGGCGCAAGCGCGTCATTTCGCGCCTGATCAAATGTTCCGGTTTCATGACCCAAGTGTGTTGATCGCGATGGCCCAGCCGCAAGGCTTTAAGCCGGAGACGGTCAGTATTGGCCAGGTGCCTGGGGCGGATTTCGGGCGGGTGCGGAGTCAGGAGACAGGTGTCCCAGTCCAGGTCTACCAGAGCGAGCCAGGGCAGAAGGCGCAGTTTCTGGCGCAGATGCTGCCGCTGATTGGAATTGACGCCTCAGGGTTGACGCAGCAACTCGAGCAGCAACAGGGCGGCCCCCAAAAACGGCGTGAAGTGCAAATACGGCCGGGTAACGCCGCGCCAACGGGCTAGGCCGATCCAGGCCAAACCCAACCACGCTGCCAGCGCCCAAGCCCATAAAACAGGCACCAAGCCAAAGGCCAGGGCCGCGACGACCGACCATTTGGCGTCGCCCATGCCTATGGCGTCTTGTCCGCGCCAACGATACCAGACTTCATTAATACTCCAGATCAAGAGCCCGAGCGATAGTGCGGCCGACAGTCGGATAACCACCTGAATAATGGGCAACATGTGCGGGTTCTGCAGTGCTGCCGCCAAACAAGCCAGAAGCGCACAAGTCAAACCGCCCAACAAGTATTTGTCTGGCACGCGGCCGGTGCGCGCGTCGGCATAAGCTGCCATACCAAGAGCTATCCAGACGCCTGCAAGGCAAAACCGCCGCAAGATTTCCGGCTCATCCAGCATCTAGCCAGCGACGCAGCTGACGCCGGCGCTACTGCTGGGGTAGGTTATCCAGATGATGAGGCTTTGCACACTGCCATTGGCATCATAGGCGCCTTCTTGCGACGTGAATTTCGCGGCAGCGCGGCGGATGCCGTTTCTAACCGATGGGTCAGCGGGCGACGCCGGCGTGATGCGGACGCAGCGGCCACCGCCCGTGGTGCCATAATCATAATAAGTCCAGCTATTGAAGCCTTGCGGTGGAGGCGCCAATTGGTTGGGGCGAGCGCCGGTCCAGATGTTGTCCTGGCCGACCGGATCGCCCGGGCAGGTTACGGCGCTGACCAGAGTGCCGGATTCATCACCGACGGGGTAGGCGCCGCGGATCATCTGACATTCAGCAAATTTGCTGCGGATGAGATTGGCCTGTGACGTCAAAACTGCCGTGATGGTGTCTTCACGCGCCGCACCACCCATGTTGGATGAGTCGCTGGCCATATAGGCGGCGATAATGCCAAGCAAGGCCAGGACAAAAAGAATGGGGCCGATGGCGATGCCGCTGTCGCGCGTCAGGCGGGAGGTATGCTGCATGGGTTCAGCATAAAGCTTCCGGTTCCATCTGCCAAGTCAGGCCGGGGAAGCCTGACCTGCGGAACCCATATCGGCACACGCCTGCGCGACACGCGCCGCCATGCCGTCCACCGCCTTGGCACCCCAGGCCCGAGGATCGAAATGTTTCTTGTTGGGGACGCCAGATGTCAGCACTTCAGCCTGTGTTTTCAACACGTGCTCATAGACCGGGCGGGAATATTCCAGCTGGCATTCGGTATCCACATTCATTTTGACGACACCGTTGCGCACGGCCGTGGCGATCTCCTGCTTGCTGGAGCCGGAGCCGCCATGGAAGACGAAACCTTTGAAGTTGGGGTCTCGACTGGCTTCCACCAACAGGTCGGCCAGAATTTCGGGTTTTAGCTTCACTTCACCGGCTTTGGCTAGGCCGTGAACATTGCCGAAACTGGCGGCGATGGTGTAATTGCCACCGACCGTTTTCAGCGCGTCGCGCATCGTGGCGATTTGCGTAGGCGATGAGTAAGAGGCGTTACCTGCTAGGCCATCTTCGACACCGCCGGTTTCGCCGATCTCGGTTTCTAGCACGATGCCCAGAGGAGCGAGCTGTTTGAGGTAAGACGCGGCGATACGGATGTTCTCCGGTAGTGGTTCATGCGAACCATCATACATCATGCCTTGAAAGAGCGGCTGGTCGCCATGGCGAAGGCGTGCAGCACAATCAGCGATCAGGCCGTCAAGAAACGGCAGGTCCTTGGTTTCGCAATGGTCAGTGGTGATGGCGATGTTGACTGATTTGCCGCGGGCGTAACGGGCGGTGTATTCGGCCAGAGCCAGCGCGCCGTCCACTGCGCCGATGGACGAGATTTTCTTGGCGGAAGAGATGGAGATTTGCACTATGCCATCGGACTTGGCCTGCTCGAAGCCGTTTACTGCGGCGCGGATGCTTTCCATGTTCGAGCAGTTGATGGAGGGATAGCCGTAACCCTTTTCTTTAGCGTGGGCTAGCATGGCGGTGAATTGAGCGGGAGTGACCAGGGGCATTTAAAATCCTTGCAGGTTAATTATGTATCATGAGCAGCGACGAACGTTCCATCCCTTGTGCCAGAATAGTATGCCGTATCGAGGACGGCAACCGCGCCGTTAAGCGGGGTTTTTGCTAGCTTGTTCGGGCGCTCGTGGCTTGCGGCAGATGAATTTATAACATTCGGCGAAGGTATCTGGGTGGCGCTGCTCAAATTGATGCCAGTTATCTAGGTTCAGCGCTGACATATCGGTTGGGAACATGGCCTGATACTGCGCGAGGATATCTGGGGGCAGTTTGAAACCGGCAAATTCGAGACCAAATGCCTTAAGGGCAGACTGGACACGCGGCAAGTCAAACTGGTCTTCATGGGCGTGGAAGACGAGATCGCGGTACATGTCCAGGAAGAAATAGTCATACCAGGTGACAAGAGAGACGTAGTCGGCGCGTGACAGATAGCGGCGGCAGCACTTACGGAAACGGCGCATGCTGTTCAGATCTGGCTGGTAGCCGTAGCGTGCGACGGCCTGGCGGGCGGACGTGACTGCGCGTCGTGCTCGACTGCTATAGAGGCCAAGATCTAAGATGCCGCCGGGCTTAAGGTGTTGCACGAGGTTCTCTAGGCCGCGCTCCGGTTCCTGCATGTGATGGAGAACGCCAAAAGAGTGAATGTAGTCAAAAGTCTCCGGCAGGCTCGATAGTTTAAGGATATCAGCTTGACGATAGTTTATGTTGGTCAGGGACAATTGGTCTGCCTTAGCAAGCGCATAGGCTAGGGACGACGCGGAAAGGTCGATTGCCAGAATAGGAAGATGTGGGAAGGCGCGCGACAGAAGCGATGATTCCATGCCGGTGCCGCAGCCGGCGACCAGCGCGGTCACGTCGGAGCGTGTGAGCAACTTGCGCTCTTCGGGGAGGAAGATATAGCTGAAATCTTCCAGATGCTGCCAGGTGGGATAGGGAGATGCCTCGTATTGCTGCCGTACAGCTTGCGAAGTTTTGTCGTCTGTCGCAGCTACGAGCGGTAGGACGCGTGCACGCGCCTGTTTTACCAAGAGCGCGTCGCGCAGCTGCGCAGCAATCACCTCGGTGACAATGACGTCATCTTGAAATTGCACTGCAAGTGCCGCGATGTTGGGTAGCGGCGCGAGTCCCTGATAGGATGCGAGTGCGACGAGCATCGTTGGCGTCATTCGTTCCGGCGACGATGTAGCAAGGTTTGCCAGCCTATCAATTTCTAGGCGTTCGTCGGCACTCTCATCCATAATATAGCCGGCCCGGAAAGTGTAAGCAGTTATCGCAGCCCACAACTTCAGGACGGAAGAGGATGACACTGCCGTTGAATTCCCTGAGGTCAGAGCTGATAGTAAGCCGCGACGCACAGCTGTCACAAACTGCTCGAAGGGCAGCCAGCAAATGGTGATCTTGTGCAATCCAAGTTGAAAGAGTGGGTCGGTCAGCGTGGCCAGGTTGCGATCAAGCGCTAAGGTAGCTGGTGGGAAAAAGATAAACTTGCGTTGGGTTAGGCTTCGGATCAAACGGACGAAATTCGGGCGCAGGCGTAACAGGGAAAACCACAGCGGTTCGCAGCCGACCAGGCTGGGCAGCTCTGGGCAGGCCAGGCAATCAAGCAAGGCGGCACAGAGCAAATCGTCCGGCTGTTTGAGGTCAAGGCTACCGGCACAACGCTGGAACTGCTTTTTGTAAGTGTGATCGGTCGGTGCTGCTAACACAGCTTTTGCCAGACAGTGCGCTGCTGCTAGGCGGTTCTGCCGTCCCATATGGATTTCAGCTTGGCATGCCAAGCTACCGGCATCGTTAGGCGCGGTAGCAAGGTGCTGATCAAGCAAATCCTCGGCGGCATCGTAGCGCTGTTGAGCAATAAGATCGCGGATGGGAACGAGGTGGCTAGTATCCGGTGTTAACTCTAAGCTGGTCATGAATGCCCGTGGTGTGCTTGACGGGCGTGCCGCCTCGTCGTTAAGCGGCGGTGGCCGTGGATTCGTTGATTAGCAATCGATAGAGTGCGTCCTTGTCGCGTGCCTGCCGGCAATCTGTGCAAAAATCAGGATTGCGGAGGATGCGCGAGACCTGTGCTAAAGCCCGCAAATGATCAGCGCCGGCTTCGGCCGGTGCAAGCAAAGCGAAGACGAGATCAACCGGCACACCGTCAGCGGCACCGAAATCCAACGGTTGATCCAGGAGCGCAAGGCAACCATAGACGCGGCTGATACCGCCAATGCGACCGTGCGGTATGGCCACGCCATTGCCCATACCGGTTGTGCCCAGCTGTTCCCGCTCCCATAGGGTATTGACGATGGCATGACTGCTGAGCTCGAGGTCTGACGCCAGGCAGTCGGCGATTACTTCAAACAGTTGCTTGCGGCTGGTGCAGTCTAGGCCGGTCAACACATGGGCGGGGGCGAGTAAATCCTGCATGGTGTCACTCCTTAGCCCGTCTTGCTCTGGCGCGGCGACTGATTGACGGCGATGTGCTGCGCTGGGTCCCGGGCGGCAGCGTCCACCAATTCGTCATCGAC
>CAYOGS010000054.1:7388-9883 GCA_964403435.1 uncultured Rhodospirillales bacterium
AGCGCGGCGGTAGATCATATTCAATTGACCATGCGAGCGATTGCGGAATAGGAGAGCAGGCAGGTCGCCAAGGTCAAGGCGCATAACGGCTTCGCTAACGGTCAACATCTCGATCGGCGTGGTCATCTCGGCGACGACGACAGGATTGGCTGGTGCTTCCTCCGTACTCTCCGTTTCAGAATTGAGAACATTATACTGTGCCATGACGGCAGCTTCAGCGGCAGGGGGCGGCGCATCCTGGCGATGATGATCCTTGAGGCGTGTCTTGTGCCGGCGCAGACGCTTGCCCATTTTTGCCGAGGCTTCATCAAAGGCCACGTAGGGGTCATTGGCACCAGCGGTGCTTTGCAGGGTGATGCCGCGGCCAGCGTGAACCAGGATATCCGCCTGAAACAGATGCGATTGGCGCGAGAAGGTGACGTGGGCGTCAATCGGTGTGCTGAAGTATTTTTTGACAGTTTCCTGCAAATTGTCCGCGACGTGCTGGCGCAGTGAGTCCCCGACATCCAACTGCTTGCCCTTGACCGTCAATTGCATCTGTCTCTCCCTCTTTCTGATCACATAGCATCAGCCCGGTAGTACCGGTGCGTGGTGTCTGTCGCATTCATAATAGCCGCCCGAAGCCAAAGGCAACGTGAACGATTGTTAGCACTATAGCATAGCGATGGTGGTGCCCAAGTGGATTCTTACAATTCGATTACCGCGAGAATGCCTAACGCGCTGATTCTGAAACCATTCCTGCCAGGTACGATGCCGTCCGGCGGCGGGCAGCGGAGGAGGGAATCTGCATCGCTTCACGGTATTTGGCGACGGTGCGTCGCGCGATGGCGATGCCTTCCTGCTGCAGCAGCGCCGCGATCCGGTCATCGGCAAGAATGGCGTTAGGCGCCTCGGCCTCGATCATGGTCTTGATGCGGTGGCGTACTGCGGTGGCGGCCAGGGCATCACCACCGTTGGTGGCGGCGATGGCGTTGGTGAAGAAATATTTGAGTTCAAAAATGCCACGGGGCGTGGCGATGTATTTGCTCGTGGTAACGCGGCTGATCGTTGATTCATGCATGGCGATGTCTTCGGCAATCTGTCGCAGCGTTAGCGGACGCAAATGCGTTACGCCATGAATAAAAAAATTATCCTGCTGCTGGACGATGGCACTGGCGGTCTTCAGGATGGTGGTGGCGCGCTGATGTAAGGCTTTCACGAGCCAGTTGGCCTGCTGCCAGCGTTCCTGGATATAGTCGCGCTCCGCTTTGACTTTTATGCCGGCAGTGAGGCGCTGATAATAATGTTCGTTGGCGAGGACGCGGGGTAGATTTTCCGGGTTGAGTTCCACTTGCCAGCCGCCGCCGGGCAACGGGCGCAACAGCACATCGGGGATCAAAGTCTGCGTCACGTCATGCGTGAAAGCCTGCGCTGGGCGCGGATTCAGGCGTTTGAGTTCGGATAGCATATCCGTAAGATCAAGCGCGTCCACGCCACAGAGGGCCTGCAATTTTTTATGATCGCGTGCGGCCACGAGGGGCAAATTGTTCAGCAGGGCGGCCATCGCCGGGTCGTAACGGTTTTGCTCGCGCAACTGGATGGCCAGACATTCCGCCAGGCCGCGCGCGAAAATACCGACAGGATCACAACGCTGTAATTTGGTGATGACATGCTCGAACTGTTCCGGCGCCGCGCCGAGCTGCGCGCGCACCAGGTCAAGCTCGAGTGGCAGGAAGCCGTTGTCATCCAGCAGATCGAGCAAGGCGATGCCGATCAGGCGCTCGACGGGATCGCTGAAGTCGCAGTCAATCTGGGTGCGGAGATGATCGCGTAGGCTGGTGAGCGCGGGTAGGGTCTGTTCAAAGGAAAAATCTTCGTCGCCGATAGAGTGTGTCGCCGCGTTACTCCCGGGTCGGTCGGACGCCCAGACATTGTCATAGTCGGTGTCCAGCGGGGCTTCCTTTGCAAAGCTGTCCGGTTCCGCGTGTGGCGTTTCTGCGATTGGGGCGTCAAACGCGGCTGGTTCTGGCCGTTCGGGTTCGGTCGGCACAGTTTCGTGCAGCGGCGGGGCGTCGCTATCGGCTTCCGCGCGTTCCAGCAAAGGGTTTGTTTCCAGCTCAGTTTGCACGAAGTCTTGGAGTTCAAGGTTCGACATTTGTAGCAGCTTGATGGCTTGCTGCAGTTGCGGCGTCATCACCAGGGATTGGGATTGCCGGAGATCAAGGCGCTGGTTCAGGCTCATGTGCCGACTTTACGGGGCAGGCGTTAACGGATTCTTGCCAAAATGGTGAAATTGGCACCGGTTTTGCATAGAAATTTTCGCGTGCCTTTAACGAAGTCGCAGCCATAGCAGGCGCGATTGACCCTTTAAGGCCGGTGCTGGTGATTGGCCACGACTTCGGCTAAATCACGGACATGATTATTCTGGGCATCGAAACCAGCTGCGATGAAACCGCGATTGGCATCGTCCAAGACCGGCAGATTTTAGCCAATGTGCTGGCCAGCCAGCTGCCGTT
>CAYOGS010000055.1:0-2007 GCA_964403435.1 uncultured Rhodospirillales bacterium
GTGTGGCAGGGAATAAAGTTTCCGGAAATAATCGAGTAGGCTCTGCATCATCTTATCCATCCTCAATTCGATAACAATTCGCTACCGAAATGATGCCGGAAAATGCCATAGAAGCGGCTTGGCGTCCCAGGCTTTTTCTGCGTTAACCAATAAAATCGATAACGCCATGATTTGTATGGATAAATAAAAAAAATACCAAACGGAGTTGACAAACTTTGCATAGCAGGTCTGCCCGCACCTGCGGCAGCGTGGTGCGCATGTTTTGACGGTTGATGAAAGGATAGAGTGGCTGCCTACTAGCGCAAATTACCTTTAGGTCTGGTTTGAATAACGGCCTGATCTTCCTTGACCTGAGGCTCGCTTCTGTTGCATTGCACCGCACGCTTCAGCGGCCAGAGCAGATTGCGGCGAGAGCGCAACGAACCAATCCGGCCAGAACTCTTGCTGCAGCCTCTGGTCAATCACACAGCCCGCGCACCTCCATTGAACACTGTGTGGGCAGGAAGAGATGGCACAACAAGTGGTTCACAGTCCTCGTGACTGACGCGCTTTGTGATGAGTTTGGCGGCAAGGGCAGTTGATAAAGCGGCTGGCTCTGGTTGGGCCTCATGCGCTGCGGCGGCGCTATCGACAAAGCATAGGGGCGGGGCTGATCCACGGCACGAAACAGGGCGAGAACGGAGGTGCTCCAAAGCAAAGTCGTCTCTCTCATCCGGGGCTGGCAGACGAAATGACTGACACGCCGGACAAAATGTGTTTACTGGCCAGTCAGCCAGCTGTTGACGGTGGCGCTGGATTGGGTTAGCTTGACGATGCTCATAAGCCAAGTAATGCACCGTGAGAGTGCAGTAAGGCTCGAATTTGTAGGGGGTAGGCCAAAAGCCTGCCTTTTTTGTTGTCTAAACCAGGAAAGAGTACGTGACCAATACCCGTCCCCCTGCGCGCGCTAAACAGTCTCAGTCCGGCGACTCATCGCTGGTGGAACTGCGGGCTCGGGCGGAAGCGCAGGTCGCCGCTTTGGCCGAACCGATCTTAGCTGGGATGGGCTATGAACTGGTGCGCGTTCAGCTGGCCGGCAGCCAAGGGGGATTGACTCTGCAGGTGATGGCCGAACGACAGGACAAGCGGGCAATGCGGGTTGAAGATTGCCGTGCGATCACCCATGCACTGGATAGTCCGTTGGACACGGCAGATATCATTCCGAGCGCCTATGCGCTTGAAGTGAGCTCGCCGGGTATTGACCGGCCATTGACACGTGCCAAAGACTATTCTGACTGGGCAGGCTTTGAGGCACAGATAACACTTCGTGAACCATTAGCTGGGCGAAAAAATTTTCGTGGCAAGCTGCAAGGCGTCACCGCTGGTATCGTGCGCTTGGCTGTGGAGAGCGGCATATCTGAAGTGCCGTTGGAACTAATCGCTAAAGCGCAGTTAGTACTTACTGACGAACTGATCAAAGCCACAGCGGCACGGGAAGCTCAAGCCTTAAGCGGTCAGGCTGATGGTGCTTCATCATAAACCAACACAAAGACCTTGGTAGAAAATACGTTAAGCAGCAAACTTTGTAACATCGCCGCAGAATTGAAGCTTTAGAAACTGGAGGATAGAATGGAATTACTGCATGTGGCTGATGCGGTCGCCCGCGAAAAAGGCATTGAGCGCGACGAGGTGTTGGTGGCAATGGAGCAGGCCATCCAAAAGGCCGGGCGCACCAAGTACGGCCATGAGCATGATATCCGTGCGACGATTGATCGCCGCACCGGCGAAATCGCCTTGCAGCGGTTCCTTGAAGTCGCGGAACCAATCGAAAACGAATTCACGCAAATTACAGTCAAGGCTGCGCGCAAATCCAAGCCGGATGCGGCAGTGGGCGATTTCATCATTGACGATCTGCCGCCAATTGATTTTGGGCGCATCGCGGCGCAGACCGCCAAGCAGGTCATCGTGCAAAAGGTGCGCGAAGCCGAGCGCAAGCGCCAATTCGAGGAATATAAAGACCGCATCGGC
>CAYOGS010000055.1:2017-6357 GCA_964403435.1 uncultured Rhodospirillales bacterium
TCGGCGAGGTCATCAACGGCATCGTCAAGCGCGTGGAATATGGCAATGTCACGGTTGATCTCGGTCGCGCCGAAGCCGTGCTCCGCCGGGACGAAGGCCTCCCGCGCGAGCATTTCAAGACCCAAGATCGTGTACGCGCTTATATCTACGACGTGCGCGAGGAAGCACGTGGACCGCAGATTTTCGTCTCACGTACGCATCCGATGTTCATGGCCAAACTCTTCGCGCAAGAAGTGCCGGAGATTTACGACGGTATTATCGAAATCAAGGCCGTGGCGCGCGACCCCGGCAGCCGCGCCAAATTGGCGGTGGTTTCCAATGACCACAGCATTGATCCGGTAGGCGCCTGCGTGGGCATGCGTGGCAGTCGCGTGCAAGCGGTGGTCGGCGAGTTGCAGGGCGAGAAAATTGATATCATCCCCTGGGCGGCTGATCCGGCGACCTTCGTGGTCAACGCACTGGCGCCGGCCGAGGTCAGCAAGGTGGTGTTGGACGAGGAGAATAATCGTATGGATGTCGTCGTGCCGGATGAGCAGCTGTCGCTCGCCATCGGCCGGCGGGGACAGAATGTCCGTCTCGCTTCCATGCTGACCGGCTGGGATATTGATATCCTGACGGAAAAGGAAGAATCCGAACGGCGGCAAGAAGAGGTCAACCGCCGCACTTCGCTCTTCATCGAAGCCCTGTCTGTGGATGATGTCATCGCGCACCTTTTGGTGGCGGAAGGCTTCACTCGGGTCGAGCAATTGGCGGAAACGCCAGTAGAAGAGTTAGCCGAAATCGAAGGTTTCGACGCCGAGGTGGCGCAGGAATTGCAGCAGCGCGCTACCAACTGGCTAAACGAGCGTGCCGCACAGTTGGAGAAGCGCCGGCGCGATCTAGGTGTGGCCGAAGCGGTGCTGGCTTTGCCGCATATCACACCCGAATTCGCCGTCAAGCTGGGCGAGCAGGGGGTTAAGACGCTCGACGACGTGGGCGATCTGGCGGGAGACGAGTTGCGTGAATTGCTCGGCAACGACCAGCTGACCGAAAGCCGTGCGAACGAGACAATCATGGCGGCGCGGGCGCATTGGCTCGGCACCGGCCAAAGCTGAAGCCATGTGGGGTTGCTCGGATGAACGCCGCGGAGATTCCCATCGAATCGGATGACCCGGCTCCGGAGGTCGAAGGAGCCGGGCAGCGCCGATGTATCGTGACCGGTCAGGTGCTGCCGCGCGAACAGCTGGTGCGTTTTGTATTGGACGAAGCGGGACAGGTCTGGCCGGACAGCACGGAAAAACTGCCGGGACGTGGCGTGTGGGTTGGCTGTACCGCCGTGCTGCTGGAGCAGGCGGTACGGAAAAACCTGTTCGCCAAGGCCTTCCGTCGCTCCGTGACAGTTGATCCAGCGCTGACGGTTACTGTCAGCGGGATATTGCAAGGTCAATTGCAGAATCTGTTAGGGCTAGCCCGCAAAAGCGGGCTGACAGTGCAGGGCTTGCCGCAGGTGCTCGCGGCGGCTCAGCGCCGGCAATTGAGCCTACTGCTGCTGGCTACGGATGCCGGGCAGGACGGTCAGGACAAGTTGACGCCCTATTTCAAGGCTGCCGACGTCATCCAACTCCTGGACAGCCCGTCGCTTGGCCAGGCGCTGGGGCGTGACCAGGCGGTCTATGTTGGTCTGTCGCCGCATCGCCTCACCACCGCTCTGCGTGTGGCGGCCGGGCGGTTTTCCGGCTTTTTTATAAAGGAAAACGTTGCGCTCCCTGCTGGCTTGGAGCAAATTGGCGCGGCCAAGACGGGTGCTGATAGCTTGGGCGGCGGTTGCCGTTCGCCCGATGAACAATGCCATGAGCAATAAGAGTGACTGCAGGAACGATGACAGAGCAAGACGGCAAAAAAGTGCTTTCCCTGGGCAGTGCGAAGCCCAAGCTGGAACTGAAGAAGTCGGTCGATCCGAACGCGACCAGCGCTGGGCTGGTGCGCCAAAGTTTCAGTCATGGTCGTTCCAAGACTGTGGCCGTCGAGGTCAAACGCAAGCGTGAGAATGAACCGGTCGCCTCGCCGCGGGCGGTGACGCTTGAAGCCGGCAATCAACAGCGCACGGGCGGGCTGACAGCAGCGCGCGCGAGTTCGGGGAGTGCTGCCCCGCGGCAATTGACACAGGAAGAACGTGAAGCGCGCGCTCGTGCGCTGCGCGGCGCGGTGCTGGATGGTGGCGAGGTGCGGCGCAGTAACTTGCCACCAGTCGTGCCGACACCCGCCATGCGCGCCCCGGTTCAGGAAGCCAAGACGGCTGAGCCAGAACCAATGGACAGCGAGTCGCTGCGGCGGCGTGAACTGGAAGAGCTGCAGCTCATTCAGCAACAAGAACGCACAGCGGCTGAAACGCGCAAGAAGGAAGATGAAGTACGCCACCGCGGTTTGGTGGAAGGCCGTCGTAGTGACGATGGCCGGATGCGTGCGGCGACTCGCCTTGGCGAAAGCCCAAGCGTGGTGGCGCGGCCGGCGCTGCCGGCGGTTGGCCGCCCGGCGACGACAGAAGAAGATGACAGTGGCGCCCGCGGCCGGCGCAAACGTCCCGGTGCCGACGTGCCAGCGCGTGCTAAGACGACCGGCGACAAGCGCCGCGATGGCCGCCTGAATATGCAGCGCGTGCTTCAGGGCGAGGAGGGCGAGCGCACCTACAGCGTCGCGTCCATGCGGCGACGTATCGAGCGTGAGAAGCGCCAGCTGCATCAGCAGCAAGACCAGCAAAAAATGGCGCGCGATATCGTGGTACCGGAAATCATCACGGTGCAGGAGCTCGCCAATCGCATGGCTGAACGCGCCGGCGACGTCATCAAGACCTTAATGAAACTTGGCCATATGGCTACCATCACAGAAAATATAGACGCCGACACCGCTGAACTGGTGGCTTCGGAGTTCGGTCATCGCGTCAAGCGCGTGACGGATGCCGATGTTGAGCAGGTGCTCGTTGATCAAGGCGACCAGGATACCGATCTGCAGTCGCGGCCGCCGGTGGTCACGGTAATGGGGCATGTTGATCACGGCAAGACCTCCTTGCTTGATGCACTACGCCAGGCCAATGTGGTTGCTGGTGAGGCCGGTGGCATCACGCAGCACATCGGCGCCTATCAGGTGGTGCTGCCGCAGGTCGCGCACGGTTTCGACCGCATCACTTTCATTGACACTCCCGGTCACGCCGCCTTCACGGAAATGCGCGCGCGCGGCGCCAATGTTACCGATATTGTCATTCTGGTTGTGGCAGCAGATGACGGCATCATGCCGCAGACGCTGGAAGCCATTCGTCATGCCAAGGCGGCAAAAGCACCGATGATCGTCGCGATCAACAAGTGCGATCTGCCGGCCGCGAATCCAGCGCGCGTGCGTCAAGACTTGCTCCAACACGATGTGCAGGTCGAGGAGATGGGAGGAGATGTACTCTCGGTTGAAATTTCCGCTAAGACGCGCAAGGGACTGGATAAGCTGCTCGAAGCCGTTCTGTTGCAAGCAGAAATCCTGGAGTTGAAGGCCAATCCGGAACGCGCTGCCGTCGGTGTGGTCATTGAGGCAAAATTGGAACGCGGCCGTGGTTCGGTTGCCACCGTGCTCGTGCAAAAAGGCACGTTGAAGGTCGGCGACATTTTCGTGGCTGGCGCCGAATGGGGGCGCGTGCGCGCGTTGATTGATGATCGCGGCGCGACGATTGCAGCGGCAGGGCCGGCAAAACCAGTCGAGGTGCTTGGGCTGACGGCGGCGCCGCAGGCCGGCGACGACTTTACGGTCGTTGAGTCCGAAAATAAGGCGCGCGAAATCAGCGAGTTCCGGCAGCGTAAAAAGCGTCAAGCCGTGGCCGCGGCCACCGGCCGCGGTTCGTTGGAACAAATGCTGGCGAATATCAAGGCTGGCCAGGCCAAGGAACTCGCCGTCCTGATCAAGGGCGATGTGCATGGCTCCGTCGAGGCCATCAAGAGCGCATTGGAAAAACTCACGGATGACAATAACGAAGTCAAGGTGCGTGTGCTGGACGCGGCAGTTGGTGCGGTTACGGAATCCGACGTCACACTGGCCAATGCCTCAAAGGGCATGATCATCGGCTTCAATGTGCGCGCCAATCCGCAGGCGCGGGAAATGGCGCGGCGCGATGGTGTTGAACTGCGCTACTATGCCATCATCTACAATGTAATTGATGACGTGAAGCAAGCCTTGACTGGTCTGCTGGCGCCGAATATGCGCGAAAAATTCTTGGGTAATGCTGAAATCCTGCAAGTGTTCAATATCACGAAAGTCGGCAAGGTCGCCGGCTGTAAGGTCGTGGAAGGCAGCGTCAAGCGCGGTGCAAAGGTGCGTTTGTTGCG
>CAYOGS010000055.1:6367-9846 GCA_964403435.1 uncultured Rhodospirillales bacterium
CAGCTCAATCAATTTGATAAGGTTAATGAACTATTGAAGCGCATGAAAGATGAAGTCAAGGAAGTCAACCACGGTTATGAATGCGGCATGGCATTTGAAAATTACGACAATATCGCTGCCGGCGATGTCATTGAATGTTATGAGCTGGAAGAGGTGGCGCGGCAACTCTAAGATCGCAAACGAGCGCGATTGGCCGCCACTTATCATGGTAAAAGCTGCTTAAGGATAAGATTTGCTAACCATTTTATGCTGTCGTTTTCTGAATTTTTGCAGATATTTTAGCAAAACCTCAATCAACTTCGCTTAGTCTGTGATGATAGAAGAACGTGGATATTATCCTAACGCCCGCTGATTTGCGGGGGGCCGGGCAGGCCGAAAGAGATATAATGTATATGCCGTTGCCGCATCAGCCACTGGCGATAGCCTTGCCCCCGGACCAATTGCGGATTGATCCTGTGTTGGGTGTGCCCGACCGTCATGGTCTTGGTTTGATTATTGAGCAGGTCCAACAGCAGCGGCAGCGCACCTCCTTGCTCGCGTCCTACTTCGTAGTGGGTCTTGACCGTTTACAAGAACTGCAACAGGCATTTGGCATAACTTTCGGCCAAACCCTCCTGCACGAAACAGCGCATCTGCTGCGGCGGCATCTAGCAGACCGGGCGCATCTCTGCTGGCTGGGCGGCGATATGTTCGCGGTGGTGCTGCTGCATGACACTGCCACCGACACAGCGGCCCAAGCTCAGTCGCTCTTGGCGCGCTTCCGCGCCAATGCCTGGCCGCAGGACGCGCATGTCACAGTCTCCATTGGTGCTGTGGCGCTGGACGCAACGATGACTCCGGATCGAGTTATTGTTGCCGGCGAGCAAGCCTTGCGAGAGGCTAAGAACGCTGGCCGCAATATTTGTTATACTGTTACGGATCTTGAGCCTGACGCTGATGCCGCGGACGCTTTGCTGACGGCACGCCAGGTGCAAAGGGCTTTGCAGGAGCAGAGCCTGTATCTCGTGTTCCAACCGGTGGTTGATTCCCGCACCAACACGCCGTTGTTCTATGAAGCCCTAGTACGGATGAAAGACCAGGACGGACGACCGGTAGCGGCGGCGCGCTTTATGCCGGCAGTAGAAAAATACGGCCTTTCATATCTGCTCGACTGTCATGTTCTGGCGCTGGCTGTGTCGGAACTTAAGCAGCATCCCGGCTTGCAGTTAGCGATCAATGTCGCGGCGCAGACCACGGCGCATCCGGCCTGGACGCGGCAGATGGAAGGTGTTTTTGCCGATCGGCGAGACCTGGCAGCGCGCCTGATCATCGAAATTACGGAAACGTCACCGCTGCATGACATCGAACAGACTCGCAGTTTTGTTGATCGGTCGCAGGCGCTCGGCAGCCAGGTCGCGATCGACGATTTCGGCGCCGGTCATACCAGTCTTCTGCATTTGACTGGCCTACCGGTGCGGCTAATGAAGATTGACCGGTCATTAGTGCAAGACGTCATGGCCGACCCACGTCAACAGGAAGTGTTGCTGGCCATCATCGCTTTGGCGCGCTCCCTAAAACTGCGCGTCGTGGCGGAAGGTGTTGAACACGCCGCGCTGGCACAGTGGTTACGTGATGCCGGCGTGGACATGCAGCAGGGCTATCATCACGGCTACCCGTTGCCAGATCGCCCTTGGCTGGCGGTATAGGCTCGTCGCGAAACTCAATTGATCAGTTGATGGCATAAGATGTTGTTGATTCTCTGATGCTTTCGCAAAATGGAAGCGGAGATGAGATGACAGCTTTGGTGGAATGACGAGCAATCGCAGGTCAGATGCCCACAAAGGACTTCGATCCGGGTAAAACATCGAATAATCGCTGCAGGCGCTAAGTTGTGCATGACACTACAATAGTCCCTGCCAGACCTCAGATGGTCAGGTTCGACGCCTGAAACAGACCGTCGGCGCCACGAAAACCAGCGATCGTTGTACAGCACCGCTTTCTATCAACAGCGCAGCGCCTTCGACACGCAGGAGAAACGCTTCTACAGCGAAGTTGGTCGTGTGGCCGGTTATGGCTATCCCGGTTTGCCGCTCTCCATCACCCGCGCCTACAACCCAATGAACGGCAAGTGGCTCTACTTTAATCCGATGCCCGAAGCTGGCGGCAGCCAATTGACAGCCTAAATCGGAGCCGGGCCGGTGGCAGTGGTTGATCCAATGGGGCACCCATCAACTCGAGCGGCGACGGAAACCCAAGACGCCAGAGGGGGCAATAACGATGCCACGACGAGCTATGGGGCAGTTTGTGAGAATATTATCGCGGCATATTGCCATACTGGTGAATGGACTTAATATTTTTTAAATATAGCGGTGTGGGGATGCCCAATTGAGGCAAGGCGATCAGTATTTGAGCATAGATTTTATTGGGACTGTCTCCTGACATCATAGCTGTTGATGGTATATTTAGTGAAACTGGCGCACCTCTACGGGAGCCTTACACGCGATAGCTGCCTTGCGCGCCCAAGCCAAGGCCTCTTCAATGCTTCTTACTTCTAAAACCCAGAAACCACCAACATGATCTTTAGTTTTAAGAAATGAACCATTAGAGACAATCAACGTACCATCGGGTTGCATTTTAACAGACCTTGCGCTACCCGCTGGGTGCAAGCCGCCTACAAAAACCCGTATACCTGCCGATACCATCTCTTCATTGAGCGCATCAATAGCGTGGCCCATCGCTTCATCTTCCTTGGATGGATCGTAATCGTCGGAGTGATGAATAGAAACCATATATCTCATCATAACTTCTCCCTGAAGTTTCGTAACCCAAGCTATTCCTCACTATTGAAGTAAGGACGTCATTTTAGAAGATGTTGAAGTTAATGGGCATCTTCTACACTTTTCCGTGATGTCGAAAAACGGTTGGAAAATAATATGGCGGACTGGAATTTCTGGTTCTGGGCACCAGTGGATGGTCACTGTCTGGCTTGATTAAGCGCCTATCTCATCCCACGAGCCAGAATGAATCCCGCACTAGTCCCAATCAAGCCCCCAAGCGCAAAGCCTAAGAGGGCTCCAATGCCAGATGTGCGCTCTGACAACCCTAGATGTTCCAGCCCAATTGCAGTTCCCCAAAAGCCCGATATTGCGGCGTAGGAGCCAATCAGCGGCATCAAAAAAGCGAATGCTGCAAGGAAGCGAAGACGTCTAATGTATAGAAAAACCATCCCGATCAGAAATCCTGCCATCGGAATAAAAAACATAAAGAGTCCCATAAGCGGCAGAAGCATGGTAGCCACCGCGAGTGTCTTTTGTTCTCAGAAGCAATTAGTGCAAAAAATAACGAACTGTAATTATTTAAAAAAATGATGGCGGAGACGGAGGGATTCGAACCCTCGATAGCGCTTTAGGGCACTATAACGGTTTAGCAAACCGCCGCCTTCAGCCACTCGGCCACGTCTCCAACTCATTGGCATATAACAATCTTCGGTGCTTCTGGAT
>CAYOGS010000056.1:0-9817 GCA_964403435.1 uncultured Rhodospirillales bacterium
GTCTCTGTCTCCTTGAACTGGCGCAGGAAATCCAGCACCGGTACCGGCACCACACCCGCGAGATAATCCAGCGTCGAATCCGGCCGGAAATACAGATCGCGGATTTCCTTGGCGTGCAGGCTGTTGAGGTAGCCGAAATCAATGAAATCCCATTGCGGGAACATCTTCAGGTAATAACTGCTGCTGTCCTTGACATGACCTATGATCGCGATATTGGCGCTGTCGGTCAGTTTTGCCACCGCCTGCTGTACCGCCAGTACCCAGACTTGGTCGTTATAAATATTGTCTTCCAAAGGCACGCAGACCAGCTTGTTGCGGTCAGATGCGGGCAGCGAGGCCGTCAATAAATCAGCCCGTTCTTGGAACGTGAACGGATTTTTCACCGTACGCGGCTGGTTGGCCGAGCCGATGCAGAGAATTACCCGCTGACGCGCTTGCGACAGGGCCTGCTGGATGAGGGCAAGATGAGAAAGGTGGGGCGGCTGAAAGCGCCCAATCGCCACGACGGCGTCATATTGTTTGGTAAACATAGGCTCCCTATGTTTTGAGTTCGAGCGTCTATCGCTCTATGTACAATTTAGCCCTTTTCCCCAGGAAAAGCAAGAAATTCCCGCCGGCATTTGACCGCTTCCCCCCCGGCGGCGAAGCGATTACCATAGGCACGACGCAGTGAGGCAAAGTGGGCGTAAGAAACTTTCAGACGATGATGGCAATACCTCCGGATCCGAACAATCCAGCCGATGACGGCCTGCGGTTTACGGTTGGGGCGCAATTGCGGCGCGCGCGGGTCGTGCGCGACGAGAGCATCGGCGCCATCGCAGACTATTTGCGAATCAAACCGGAATACCTCTTTGCTGTCGAGCAGGAGCGGCACGATCAATTGCCGCCGCTCGCCTATGCGCTGGGTTTCGTCCATAGCTATGCCACCTATCTAGGACTGGACGGCGCTGCCCTGCGCGAAGCCTATCGCCAGGAAATGCTGAACAAGCTGACGCCCCAGCTTTCCATGCCTCAGCCCCTGACGGAGGCCCATTCCCCGCCCTGGCCGATTATTCTGGGCGCCCTGTTGGCTGCACTCCTCATCTACACCTTGTGGCAGCAATTGAATCGTCCGACGGGACTACCCCTGCCCCCGTTGGAGCCGCCGCGACAAAGCAGCATCGGCAAATCGTCGCGCCCGTTGTCGAACGCCCCCGCAACGCCGACAGCGCCTGTCCTTAGCTCCGCGCCATTAACCTTAGCGCCGCTCGTATTGCGCGCGATTGAGCCATTCACACCGAGCCGCCCACCCCAGCAGGTAACACAGCAGGCCAAGACTGTTCCCGCCGCCCCACTGCCAGTTGATGAGCAGGACGGCCAGCAGACCGAGGCTGAGCTTGCGACTCAGCCGCCGGCAGTAGCAGTGCCAGTTGCCGCAGCGACCGGCCGCCGTCTCGGCGACACCAGCCGGGCGACTCGGCGCGTGATTCATGCCGAGGCGACGGCGCGGGTGACCATCCGCAACGCCCAACAACGGCTGATCTTTAGCCGGATGTTGCAGCCCGGCGACACCTACCAGGTGCCAGATCGACCGGGATTATGGCTGAGCAGCGACCGGCCGGACGCTTTGACCATTGTTCAGGATGGTAAAAACGCCCTCAAGCCCGGTGGTCCCGGCTCCGAAACCTTCGGGCTGACGCTGGATGAACCAGGCAAGGAAAACCCCTGAAACTATTGACAGATTCTTATCAGACGCCTGTAATGGAGCATCGCGGTTCGGAGTGGGACGATGTTGGTGATCGGCTTTATCGGCGTATTCATGTGCATGGCGAGCATGGTGCTGCTCGGTGGGGACGTGTCACGTTATATCAACGACGCCTATATGGAAAAGATCAAGACTTTCAAAATCACCAAAATTTTGGATGTGATGCATAGCTGGATGCCCGATTTTTGGGGCAAAACTGTCGCCTACGTCAACGATGCGCCGGTTTCGATGCAAAAGACCTTCGCTATTATCTTTCTCAATCTGCCGGCTAGTCTGGTCGGGCTGATGATCGGCATCACTCTCGTTGTGATCGGCTTCAAGGTTCAGCGCTATCACATCGAATAAACATCAGAACGAACGCTGCAGCGTTCGCCACAATAAATCCAAATCCTGTGGCCGGCTGAGACGATGGTCTCCATCTGGCACCAAAGTGACGGCGACATCGTCCCGTGCCACCTTCGCCGCTATTTGTTCTGCCGTCTGCCACGGCACGGCATCGTCCTGCTGACCCTGCAGCAGATGAAGCGGGCAAGCCAGATTGATGGGCGCGCGCAACAGCAAATGCTGCCGCGCCTCAGTGACCAGTCTGTGCGTATAGATCAACGCATCCTGGCCCTCTCCCATGATATAGCCCTCGTTCACCAGACGCGCGCGATCTTCCGGCGAGAGACGTCCCCACAGTAAGTCTTCCGTGAAGTCCGGTGCGGCCGCGATGCCGATGACCGCGCGCACGCGCGGTGGCCGCGCCAAAGCTAACTTCAGCGCTAGCCAACCTCCCATCGATGAACCAACCAGAATTTGCGCGCCACTGGTGCAATGGTCAAATAGCGCTAGCGTGTCGTCATACCAGTCGCCTTTTGTGCCATCACGGAAGCGGCCTGCCGACTGCCCATGGCCGCTATAATCGAAGCGCAGAAAAGCACGACCGGCCGCGGCGCATTGCGCGGCCAGGAATTGCGCCTTGGTGCCGGTCATGTCTGAAAAATAGCCACCCAGAAATACCACGCCAGGCACGGCGCCAGGTTGGTTTTCATAGGCTAGGCGACGGTTGTTATGTTCGAGATAACTGGGCAAAACGCCGGTTCCGCAGACTATTGGAGGTTTGTGCCAAGTTTCTGGCAAAAGCCACGCGTGCTGGCAAGCTCTCAAAAACCTGCGGCTCAAAAATGATCGGTTCAACGGTTGCGCCGGCCAGGCATTTAGCTTGACTGGCCGTGCGCTGTGCTACCACCCGCTCACGTGGCGCGGCAGCCACGATCGCGGTGAACCCTTCATCGCGCCGGCCAAAAGCCACCACGGCCTGATGCAAGGTGGCATGAGCGGCCATGCTATGGGCAGTATCGTCATAATACTCAGGCTTGGCGGACTGAAAACTGGCGAAGCCCTGGCCGGAGCGCGCACAAACATCGCTCAAAAAAACCGTGAGTCCGAGATTACGTGCGCTCGGCTGTTCCATGCCCGGCACGAGGATCAGCCAGGGGCTGCGGCCAGGAACAATGATTGTCGCGGCCGGCGCCCCATAAGGCATAGGTGTCTGGCTATTCAACATGAGCTAGTCCAAGCTACGATGCCGTGTGCCAGCATGTGGCAAAGACGGCGGGTGTCGGCGCCGTCGGATCACCTCGCCGTCGTCGTTCGCGGCAGGCGGTTGTTCAGCCGCTCGTGGCGGCAACAATTTTTCCACGATGCTCTGACCGGCATCATGCCAGCGGGCGGAAACTTTCTGGCGCAATTGCAACGCGCGCTCTGACCGTGCGGCACGCGCGATCCCACCGCCCGCGGCCGTCACAGCACGCGCCGCCAACTGCCACAAACTGCTTGCCGTCTCTACGCTGGCCTGCTGCACGGTGGGCGCGACTTTCGGCACGACATGGTGGCGCACAATCCAGCCGCGGTCTGGGCGAAGACTCTCCTGCAGCCACTGTACGGGCGTCACGCCTTTGCCGTTAATAGTAACATCGCCCTTGATTAGACCTTTGATGGCGTCCAGCGAGGGATGGTGTTCCAAATCCGCCAGTGGCAGAAACAATTTCGCCGGCGCAGCGAGATTGCGCACGAGCCGTTCTGAATGGTCGGATGGAATGAGATGATCACGGCCGCCTTGGATAACCAGAATGGGACAACCGATGACAGGTTGGATGATGCCGTGCGGCGACTGTGTCTCGCGCAACAGGTGGTTTTTGGCTTCGCGCAAGAAGGCTTGCGTCACATCATACGACAGGTCTTTAGCATTCGGCTGGTCACGCATCAGGCTCAACATCATCAGCCGGCTTTTCGCCTCAATGCCGTCAAGCTCGGTAAAGTTCCAGGCGGAATTGACCGCGACGATGGCCAGGGCTTTGCGTGGCGCGTGATAGCGCTGGTTCTGCTCATATTCCTTCTGCGCGCGCAGAATAGCCAGGGGACCGCCCATGGAAATGCTGATGATGATCTGTGGCGCTGTGGTGGCATCCAGCGCCGCACGAGCATCGGCGCGCATCTGGCCGAAGCGAAGCTCCGGTAGACCGATGCCTTTGGATTCACCGAAGCCGCGATAATCGAAGAAATTGACGGTTGGCTGCTGGTTCTCTGGTAGCGACGCGAAGGCGGCGGCGATCGGCAAGCCATCACTCTCAACGCGTGTGTTGATCCCGTTGAAGATGGTGTATTGCACGATGCCGCGTCCCGGCAGCTGCCAGCGGGCGATGCTGCCACCCGGGTCGAGGCGCGACTCGCCGTCAGCCGTATTAATCAGGCGCGGCGGGATGATGAGATCGGGCTGGCGAACCAATAAACCGCCGAGTTTTTCTACCGCTGGCATTGTCTCCGCCGGCCGCACGAGGTTTTTCTTGACCATTCTCGCCACCGTAACGATAATTTTGCTCGAAGAATCAATCGCATTCTTCTAGCCTGTCACTATGGCAAGCCGTTGGACATGATACGAGCAAGTAATAAGCTGCCGTTGCTGCTGCTGCCGGGCGATATGGATGCAAGGCTGGAGAACCGTGCGTGGCTAGATTGCGCTGCGGCGTGGCACCGTAAAGGCGGGCAGGTTAAAATTGCGGCGCCGGCCGGCCCAATGATAACAGATTTTGCGCGATGCGGCATTCCCCATACCCCCTTGCCCACCTCCGCCAGCCTGTTGCGACAGTGGCATCGTGGCCGCGCGCTGGCCGAAATAATTAACCATGATCAACCGACGGAAATTTGGCTGCGCGATATTAGTGAGTGGCGCTTTTTGCGTCGTCACTCACTATTGGCGCGCCACCACCGCTTGCTCCTGGAGCAACCCCTTGCACTCCGTCAGGCGACGCACAAACTTTTACATGATTTCCTCATGCAAGATGGCACCATCGTCGCCACAAGTGCTTGCGTCGCACAGCTACTCAAACAGGATTTTGGTTTAGCTGAAGATCAGGTACAGCTGCTGTTGCCGGCGATAGATCCTAAACTGTTTGACCCGACGCTCATTAGGCCCGACCGAGCGCTTAAACTCGCCAATGATTGGCGTGTGCCGGAGAATGCAACGCTTTTTCTGCATGTCGGCGATTTGCGACCGGATGGCGGACAGATTTCCTTACTGCATGCGCTGGCGCAAAGCGGTCGCCGCGATGTTTTTGCGGTCATTCTGGGGCGAGATAATGCCGCCGGCTATCATCAAAAATTATTGGACGCGACCCATCACTACGGCTTAGCCGGGCAAGTGATGTTCGCTGAAGACTGCCCAGACCTGCCGGCGGCACTATGGCTGGCGCAGGCCGTGGTAGCTGCTAACCGCACTCCCGCTGGCGCCAATCCCGTGTTGCTGGCGGCACAGGCGATGGGTCGTCCGGTATTGGTCAGCGATGCCGGCGCCAACATTGAACTGGTAGCGCCCGGTCACAGTGCCTGGGTTTACCCGGCAGCCGACGCGCAGGCACTGCATGACGCCATGGTGGAAATTTTGAGTTTAGGTGAAAAGACCCGCCTGCAGCATGGACAACGCGCGCGTGCTTGGGTCACGGAAAATTTCCCTTACGACGCCTGGTTGAAGCTCATGCTGGGCAATACCGAGACCCGAAGCGGAGCCGAACAAGCGGCTTGAAATTATTGCGCCGCACAAAGCTGGTTACTTAGCCAGCACAATGGATTATGGTGGCTTCCCCTTTCGATGAACGCGATACGATCATGATTAGAAACATCACCCTCCCCGACGGTTCCGTTAAATCCTTTTCGCATGACGCGACCGGCGCGGAACTTGCCGCCAGCATCGGCGCCGGCCTGGCCAAGGCCGCCATGGCCATCAAGATCGTTGGCGAGCTGCGCGACCTGCACCGCCCCATTACGTCCGACGGCAAGGTAGAAATTATCACCCGTAAATCCGCTGAAGCCTTGGAGCTGATCCGGCACGATTGTGCGCATGTAATGGCGGAAGCCGTGCAGTCCCTATACCCGGGCACACAGGTGACCATCGGCCCCGCCATCGAAAACGGCTTCTATTATGATTTTCACCGCGCTCACCCCTTCTCGACGGACGATTTCGCCGCCATTGAAGCGCGGATGAAGGAGATCGTCGCGCGCGACGCCAAGCTGGTGCGCGAGGAATGGCCGCGCGATCAAGCCATTCAGTATTTTGAAGGCAAAGGCGAAAATTTTAAAGCGGAACTCATCCGCGATTTACCCGCGACTGAAACGATCTCAGTTTATCGTCAAGGCGAATGGCTAGACTTATGCCGTGGGCCGCATTTACCTTCCGTCGGTCAGGTTGGCACGGCTTTTAAGCTGATGAAACTGGCGGGCGCCTATTGGCGTGGCGACCATACCAAGCCCGTCTTACAACGGATTTATGGCACGGCCTGGCGTGATGACAAGGAATTGCAGGCTTATCTGACGCAGCTGGAAGAAGCCGAGAAGCGCGATCACCGTAAGCTGGGGCGCGAGCTTGACCTGTTTCATTTTCAGGACGAGGCGGCGGGTAGCGTGTTCTGGCACCCCAAAGGCTGGACGCTTTATCGCGTGCTCGAAAATTATATCCGGCGGCGGCTGGAGCGTTCCGGCTATGTCGAGGTGCTGGCACCGCAATTGATTGACAGCTCCATCTTCAAAGCTTCCGGCCACTGGGAGCTGTATGGCGACAATATGTTCAAGCTTACCGTGCCACCGCGCGAGGGCGAAGGCGAGCCCAAGCAGCTTGGCGTCAAGCCCATGAACTGCCCCGGCCATGTGCAGATTTTCAAACAGGGCATCAAGAGCTACCGCGATTTACCCATCCGTATGGCGGAGTTCGGCGTCTGCCACCGTAATGAAGCGCATGGGGCACTGCATGGCTTGATGCGTGTGCGGCAGTTCGTGACCGACGACGCGCATATCTTTTGCGCCGAAAGCCAGATTCAAAGCGAGAGCATTCGGTTTTGCGACCTCCTGCGCTCGGCCTATGCCGATCTGGGTTACGAGGTAGCGCGCGTCCGTCTGGCCGACCGGCCGGAGAAACGTGTGGGTAGCGATGCCGTGTGGGATAAAGCGGAGAACGCGCTGCATGCGGCCTTGAAGGAGGCCGGTTTCACTTATGACATCAATGCCGGCGACGGTGCGTTTTATGGGCCTAAGATCGAGTTTTATCTGCGGGACGCCATTGGACGTGAATGGCAATGCGGCACGCTGCAGGTCGATTTCAACATGCCGGAGCGCCTCGACGCCAATTATATTGGCGAAGATGGGCAAAAACACCGGCCGGTGATGCTACACCGTGCTATTCTCGGCTCGATGCATCGTTTCCTCGGCATCACCATCGAGAACTACGCCGGCAAATTGCCGCTGTGGCTGGCTCCAGTACAGGCCACGGTTTGCACCATCACCAACGATGCTGAAGATTATGCCCAACGGGTGTTGGCAGAACTACAGTCGGCAGGGCTGCGCGCCACGCTGGATGTAAGTCCGGAGAAGATCAATGCCAAAATCCGCGACCATAGCCTGCAAAAAGTGCCCCTCATTTTAGTTGTGGGTGCGAAGGAAGCCGCACAAAATACAGTGGCGCTGCGGCGGCTGGGCGGCGAACAGCAGCATATTCTGCCGCTGGACGAAGCCGCTCGCACGCTGAGCGCGGAAGCGTTGCCGCCAGATATGCGACGGTAAGTGACGGTACGGCGAGAAGAGCGACAACCGTGCGAAAGCTAGGGCAACGAAGCTGACTTTGCTGCTGATCCGCACGCGGAGAAAAAATTCACTCGCCCGCAGTACGCACTCTGTTGGCTGCAATGGAAACTCAAATGCTTGTCCATCGGCATAATTGCCCCGTGCGAGTCGCATGGCGCCCTGTTTCCCTTAGCAAAAAGAGTGATGCAGGCGGCGGCGGATGTTCGGGGTCTGATGCTTGAGATCGGCGTGTAGCCGCTGCCCGGGCAAAGTAGAAACCGTAACTTCATCTTCCTTTAACCATGATTTGTCATGGTTAGAAGCCGGTGCGCGGCACAAGTGTCCTCCCCCCCCCCCATTCCGAGCATGTCCCAATGCTGGACTTCATTCCGTCGCCTCCCGCTGCGCCAGCCGATGGTTTGATTGAGCCGGATGACTTCACGCACACCAGCGTACTGATCGTGGATGATGATCCAGTTTATCGCGTGCTGTTGCGCGATGTCTGTCACAAATTGGGTATCGGCCATATCGCGGAAGCTGCAGACGGCGAGCAGGCGCTAGCCAGTGTGCCTGTGGTGCGGCCAGATATCATTCTCCTTGATATTCAGATGCACGGGCTGGACGGTATCGAAGTTTGCCGACGCGTGCGCCAGATGCCGTTGGCGCGGGAGACTACTGTGCTGATCCAAACCAGCGCAAACGATGAGCCGCGGCGTGTGGCCGGCTTCCAAGCCGGTGCAAGTGACGTGGTGAGTAAACCGCTGCATTTGCCGGAATTCAAAGCGCGCGTGCGCGCCCATTTGTGCAACGCGCTTTACCGGAAACGGCTCAGCTCATTCCACCAAAGACTGCAAGGCCAACTGGATATCACCAATGGCATGATGCAAGCGCTGTTACCTGAAATGGCGGCAGCACAGGACATGGCACAGCGCAATGGTTTCGCGCTGACCGCAGCGCGACGACAGAACGAAGAAGTTAGCGGCGAGTTGTGGTATGCCCACGAAATAAAGCCGGGGCGGTTACTGCTTATCCTGCTCGACACACAAACTGCCGGCCTGACGGGCGCCATCAATGCTATGCGTACCGACAGTTTGTTACGCAAACTGTGGCGGCACACCAGTGAGCCGCAGGACATGTTGCGGCGTCTCGACTCAGTGATGGCGCTCTCGCCGTGCGGGCGATTATTCGCCGCAGCCACGGCCGTGGTGGCTGATAGTAAAGAAGGCACTCTGCAATATACAGCTTCCGGAAACCCCTATCCGATTTTTTGCCAAAAAGGCAATCCGGCCGCGCTTGTCAGCGGCGGCCTTCCCCTGGGTTCCGGCATGGCGCGGCTCACACTTAACAGCTTACCAATGGAGATGGGCGACAGTGTGATACTGCATACCGATGGTTGGCCGCCCGGAGAGCTCGATAATCCCCTGGACAAAGTGCGCGCACTACGACAAAGCACCGGCTGCGTAACGGCCGAGGCGCTGATGCAAGCCGACCGCCCGAGTAAAGACGACAGCACCATCCTGACACTGGAACGCGTGCGGTAACAAAAATTCAAATAAGGCAACAAAAAAGCCGCCATTGTTATGGCGGCTTTTAGGTATTGACGATCATCGAGCTTGCTCCGGCCTGAAGACCTGGCAGCGACCTACTCTCCCAGGACTTAAGTCATAGTACCATTGGCGCTGGGGGTTTTCACGGCCGAGTTCGGGATGGGATCGGGTGCAGGCCCCCCGCTATGGCCACCAGGTCGTCGGGCCGGAGCGAAGCGCAGCCGTTAGGCTGCATTAAACAAACAAGCGAATGTCAGAAGCCGTGCAAGCACGCTCTGGATTCTAATAAGGATCAAGCCAATCGAACAATTAGTACTGGTTAGCTTCAAGTGTCGCCACTCTTCCACACCCAGCCTATCAACGTCGTGGTCTACAACGACCCTTCAGGGGGCTCAAGGCCCCGGCAAGACTCATCTTGAGACGAGTTTCCCGCTTA
>CAYOGS010000057.1:0-9738 GCA_964403435.1 uncultured Rhodospirillales bacterium
TCATCAACAATCAAGCAGGATTTCATTGGTCGCTCCATAATAGAAAAAGAGTATTATGCGGCTTCTTCAGTTTTAACAGTATCCAGCAAGCGACTGACATCCAGCACCACCAACAAGCTTTGGTTGAGCCGGTAAATGCCGGTGGCCACACTGCGCCAACGCTTTTCGAGTGTTGGCGGATTGCTCTCGAAATCAGCGTTAGGCAATGACATAACCTCACCAATCTGATCCACCAGCAGGCTGTATAGTTCGCCCTGATTTTCGACGACGATACTCATGCGGCTTTTGCCATTGGATTCGAAAGGCGGCATGCCCAGACAGCAGCGCAGGTCAATCACAGTGACGATGCGGCCGCGCAAATTGAGTGCGCCGGCCACTTCTTTGGGCGCCAGCGGAATGCGCGTGATACGCTGCGGATTGAGAACATCCTGCACTTGCAACACGGGAATGCCGAAGACTTGACCGGCAATCGTCATTGTCACCAGGTCGGATTTCTCGCTGCCCATGCCGTTCAAGCTGTGGCCGTTCATCACGGCGGGGAGTTGTTCGCTATGTGTCACGCACGCCCTCCGTTGCCAAGTGTCTGTTGCAGGCTTGTGAGCAGTCCGTCGCGGTCAAATTTGGCGACATAATCGTTGAAGCCAGCCTGGCGGCCATGTTCGAGATCGCGTGCTGTGGCATGCGAGGAGAGCGCGATCATCGGCACATCTTGCCAGCGGCCGCCTTTGCGCAGTTCCGCGGCGAAATCGAAGCCGTTCATGCCCGGCATTTCGATATCGCTGACAATGATGTCGAAATCCACGCCTTCATCTTGCAGGCGCAGTGCCTGACGCGGGTCTTCCGCTGTCGTCACCCTATAACCCGCGACGCTTAGCAGTGGTGAGAGCAGGTTGCGGAAGAAGGGGCTGTCATCCACGAGCAGCAGCCGATTGCGGCTGGTGTCTTCGGTGCTGGCACTCTCGCTGCTACCAAACCAGTCGCTGAAGGCACGAGTCAGATAATGGCCGGCGTCAATAACCTCTGTGGCCTTGCCGGCAATAATAGCACTGCCCAGTAGGCCGTTCTTGGCTGCAGAAATTTCCACCTGCAATCGTTCTTCGACGATATCCACGATTTCGTCCACCAGCAGTCCCATTGAGCGCTCGCTGTCAGTGAACACTAACACCGGCTGTACGCCCTCATGCTTGACGATGTAATTGTCGTCAACGGTGATGAGCGGCATTAGCTTGCCGCGATACTGCACCATCAGCATCTGATCAGACTGCTCCACATTCTGCATCGCCACTTCTTCTAGGCGAGCAATCAGTGCCAGGGGCACGGCTTTCGGTGCGCCTTCGCCGGCGCGGAACAGCAATAGGGACTGTTTGCCATCCTGGCGACCGGTGCCATGCGCCGCGGCGGCCACATGTTGCGTCTCGGCGCCCTTGATCTCGCCGGCTGCTTGCGCCACGCCGTTGAGGTCGAGAATCATGATGACGCTGCCGTCGCCTAAAATCGTGTTACCGGAGAACATAGTGATATTACGCAAGAGCGGCGTAACCGGCTTGACCACGATTTCCTCGGTGTCGAAAACACGGTCAACCATGATGCCGAACGTCGTCGGTCCGACCTGCGCCACGATGATGAAGCAATCATTTTCTGTACGGGAGGCATCCTCATCCAACCGCAGAAGTTTGCGCAGCGAGACCAGTGGCAATAGCCTGTTGCGGAGGCGTAGCACCGGCGTCTCATTGATGCGCTCGATGCGGTGTTCGCTATGCGCCGAGGTGCGCACCAGTTCCACGACGCTGATTTGCGGGATAGCGAAACGCTCGCCGGCACATTCGACAATGAGCGCGGACACGATGGCGAGCGTGAGGGGAATCTTGATCTGGAAGCGCGAACCTTTGCCCAGAGCGGAATGCAGATCAACCGTGCCACCGATCTTTTCGATATTCGTCTTCACCACATCCATGCCGACGCCCCGGCCTGAGACGCTGGTCACCTGCGCTGCCGTGGAGAATCCAGCCTTGAAAATGAACTGCATGATCTGCTGGTCGGACATGCCTGCCAGTTCGGCCTCGGTGGCGATGTTGTTTTGCACCGCCTTGGCTTTGATGCGGTCAAGCGCCAGGCCTTTGCCGTCATCACTGATTTCGATGATAATGTGCCCGCCTTCATGGAAGGCATGGAGCGTCACGCGGCCGATTTCTGGCTTGCCGGCCTTGACGCGATCAGCCGGCAGTTCGATGCCGTGGTCCGCAGAGTTGCGCACCATATGCGTCAGCGGATCTTTGATGAGTTCCAGCACCTGGCGGTCAAGCTCGGTCTCGGCGCCGATCATTTGCAGATCGATCTTCTTGCCCAGTTCTTGGCTGAGGTCGCGGATGATACGTGGCAGCTTAGACCACGCATTGCCTATGGGCTGCATCCGGGTCTTCATTACGCCTTCTTGCAATTCAGAGGTGACATGGTTTAGCCGCTGCAGTGGCGCGGCGAATTCACTTTCCTTCTGTTTGCGCAAGATTTGCAGCAGCTGGTTGCGGGTCAACACCAGTTCACTCACCATTGTCATCAAATTCTCGAGCAGCGAGACATTGACACGGATGGACTGGTTGGCCACGGCAGATTCTTTGGCGCCGTGATCGTCGCCTGCTGCGGCCGGCAGGTTGCTCTTGGCCGCCGCTGGTGCAGCAGGTTTATCCGCTGCGACGGGCTCATCGCTCAGAGCTGCTGTAAACGCGGGTTCCGCCTGTAGGGGAGTCAAGTTTTCCGTCGCCGCTGGCGCCATTGTTGGGGCAGTGACCGGTGATGGAGCAGCACCATGCATTCGGCCTTCGGCCATGGCGTTCAGATCGGCGATGAGGATAGCATCGTCGCCATCCGGCTCTTTCTCATTCGTCTCCAATTCACCAAGCAGATATTTGATGACATCCATGGAGCGTAAAATCAGTGTGACAGCCAGCGGCGTCACTTCAAGTTCGCCGTCGCGGAACTTGCCCAGCACATTCTCTCCCGCATGTGCCACTTTTTCCAGGCGCGGCAATCCCAGGAAGCCGCAGGTGCCTTTAATGGTATGCACGAGCCGGAAAATGCTGCTCAACAATTCGGGGTTATTCGGGTTCTGCTCCAGCTGTACGAGTTGCACATCGAGCTGACCCATATTTTCAGACGTCTCCGTCAGAAATTCGCGTAACAGGTCATCCATGTTCAGACTCCGGCGGGGCCGCGACTGTAAGGGCGGCAGGAAAATCAATGCAGCGTATCATGGTTAGGAATTCTTAAGAAGGCCTTACTCGCCTAAGCTGTAGCCGCAAAATACCATCATGCCGCGTAGCGCTGTATGCAGTGCTTCATTCCATCACTGATGCCGATGAATTGTGTTTTGTATCGCTGGCGAAATGGATGATCATCGAGCCGTCTTGCGAGGGCGCGATTTGAAGTTTGAATTGGTGCAGAGCCAGGAACTTTCCGGCCAGATAGGCGTGGATTGTGCGCGGCGTTACCATTTCGATATCCATATCTTCCGTTAAGGCCTGCATAGCTGCCGCGCTCAACCCGGCGTTGCGACCGCTAACCATCAGCGCGCCGCCGTCCGGGAACACCGTACTGACGGTGCAGTGAATTTCACCGCCATAGACCAGGGCTTCCTCAGCCAGTATGGCAAGATTAATGAGGCAGCGCAGGCCGCCACTTCGTTCTGTCAGAGTTGAAACCGGAAACTCTGTAACGAAATGAATTTTGGTTTTGGTGCCTTGAAAATGACCCTCAAGGGTTTCGCGCACATCTTTAAAAGTTAGATTCGTGTCGGCACCTGCACGGCCGTAGGCTAGTCGAAACAACCGCAACCGTAACGAGGCTTGCGCCGCGCTGTTGCGAATGAGCCCCATAGCCTCTTCCGCTACATCCGCGCCAATATCGTCAATCAATTCAACGCCGTTATTGATGGCGCCGACCGGACTGACCAAATCATGGCAGATTTTCGAGGCCAGCAATTCGAGAATCCGCATATCGGTTAGCATAAAAATTCCTAGCGCCATTCGTGGGTTTTTCCGCTAATCATTGCTCAACAAGAGGTTACAAATTATTTAACTGGGTGACGAAACAATGAAGATAGCGTTCCGGGCTGCCGAACATCCTGAAGCGCAGCAGGCGCTGGCCGCGTTGACAGCGCAGTATGGCCAGGCGCCAATGATGCAAGCGGATTGCGTCGTCGCCTTGGGCGGGGACGGGTTTTTGCTGGAATCGATCCACGAGGTGCTGCCGCAGCAGAAGCCGATTTTTGGCATGCGCCGCGGGTCAATCGGTTTTCTTTTGAATGATTTCCACTTTGAAAATCTACCTGTCCGCATTAAATCGGCGCAACAGGTCGCCCTGCGTCCTTTGTTGATGACGGCAGAGGATGCGCGCGGCCAGACAGCGCGGGCGCTAGCCTTTAATGAAGTTTCCTTGCTCCGCGAAACACGCCAGGCCGCAAAGCTTCGGGTGTTAGTTGACGGGGTGGAGCGCATGCCCGAATTGATCTGTGACGGGGCGCTCGTGTCTACTCCTGCCGGGAGCACGGCCTATAATTTTTCCGCGCACGGACCAATTTTGCCACTCACAGGCAATGTTCTGGCACTTACACCTATAAGCGCCTTTCGCCCGCGGCGTTGGCGTGGCGCTGTGCTGCCGTCTGCCGTGCGGATAGCCTTTGAGGTGCTGGAGGCAGAAAAACGCCCAGTCAGTGCCGTGGCAGATTCCACGGAAATCCGTGAAGTCATCCGCGTTGAAGTGTGGCAGGAAACTAAGACCAGCATAACGCTGCTGTTTGACCCCGAAGAGCACCTTGAGGAACGCATTATGCGTGAGCAGTTTGTAGGCTAACGGAATGCGGCGGAAAATAGCGTTAACCTTAGTTCGAGCCAGATGAATTCTAAGCAGTTGATCAAGTAGTAACTTTGTTGAAAGTCATCTGTATAAAGGTTAAGAAAACTGGCCAAGATGTTGTAAATTTATGAAAATTTGTCACGAAACTAATTGCAGCACTTTCTTGTGTTACCATCAAAAAATAAGAACAAGCCAATAAGAGGTAATATTATGTGCCAGGCCACTATGAAGAGCGATAAAACCACCGGCATCGTTATCAGCCTAAACCAGGCGCTGCAGGAAGAGCCTTTGGCGCTTTATGTTGGTCAGGAGGGTGCTCTGTCGCTGCGCCTCTGCAATGGTCGTATGATCGCTTTAGGGCAGGATGCTGGCAATCAGTCCCTCTTGCAGCAAGATGAAGTGACGATCGAAAGTTTTGTCGGGGGCTTCCTGGCTGCCGGTTACCGCGTTGCCGTCCGCGCCGCAGCCTAAACAAAATCCCTAATAGTAAAAGGCCGGCTCACCAGGAGCCGGCCTTTCTCATACCGGATAAAATTTCACACTTGAACTATGAGTCGAGTCCCAACAGCTTGCCAGCCAAACCGTGACGGCGGCTTCCTCTCGGATTGCGCTCCTTTTCTCCTGGTTCTTCCGGCTTCTGCACGTCCGGTTGCGTGACGGTGTCGGGTTGCTTCGTTAGCAAATCTTTGTCAACCCGGTTTTGCGTCAGGACATCAGGCTGACCAATTTCTACACGCCTCGAGGCTTCAGCGCGTTGCAAATCAGGGCTGCCGGCGATGCGAGACTCGACAGCTTCGAGTCGTGCGACTCTTGTGCTATCTTCTAAAAGTTTTAGCTCTGCAGCGCGATAGGCACCAAATTCATCACCAACATGTGCATTGTCGGTAATCGCGCTGGTGAAACCTTGATCGCGCCTAATCATCCGCCCAGCTTCAGCAGCAGAGGCGTTACCATTCAATAGCGTAACGGTCTGGGTCATATTGCTAAGATATTCACCGATTCTGTCGCCAACCATCATGTTGGCCATAGCCGTGCCCCTACCTTCCGCTGCTACAGCCCTAGACAACTCCTGAGCGGAACGCCACGTTGCCGTATCATCTCTTCCAAGATCGGCTCTCGCTGCATCAAGTTCAGCACTCATTTTTGATCCTCCGTCAAACTTTTGATAATGACTGCAGAAGATTTCCAAGGAACATAACGACGATCTTCGTCTTCTGCCAAAATATCGTAACTTGTTTCGGTTCTGCCAGTCGGTGCGAACATCGCATCATAAACTTCGCGCATGCCACGCACATGCGGCGCCATCGCGTTACGAAACTCATCATCGCTCCGTTCCAGGAGTGCTTCGTAATCGCCAATAATCTGGTCTAGATGCTCTTTTAATTGCTCTTGGACGGCCTTTTCGATTTTCAATTTCTCATAGTCACGCATCAAGGCATGAATATTGGCCTTAATGACCGGCCAGTGGTCGCCTTCCTTGCCCATCTCTAGCCCAGCAACCAGAAGGGCATTACGTGTCATATTGACCGTCTGGTCATTGATAACCACTTTGGTGGCAGTCGCGACGTCCAAATCTTTCATCTCTTGTGCGGCCATGCGCCTATCCTTGGCTACAATTGCTGGGGCATGGCATTAACCAGTCCCACAAGTCAAAACTACCACAGAAAAGCCGAAAGTAATCCGCAAATAATGCATTGAAAAAACTCAGAAATACGGGATTCTTTCCCGGCCGAAGCAAAGAAAGCTGGCATAATTTTGCCAAAAAAGGATAACGGAACGTTAATGCAGCACGCGCTCGGCTGCTGCTGCCGGTGTGTCGGCGCTGGTGCGCTCGGAACGCTTGCTGAGCACTTGCAGATCTTGCCGCAACCGCAAAGTCGCCTGCGCGATATTCTGCAGCTGTTGCTCATACTGCCGTTGTTGGCGCTGTGTGGCTTCAATTGCACTAGCCAGCTGCTTAGTCATCTGCAATTGCTCGGTGTCGCGTTGGGATAGGGCGCGAATTACGGCCTGCCTCTGCCGATAGAGATAAACCATCAACACGCCAACGGCACCAAGGGTGAAGCCCAAGGTGACCAGAACGGCAATCACGAACATATCAGGCACGAACATTGAACCAGGATAGCGCAGAAAAACCACGCTGGCCACTAGAATCACCGATGAATACGCGATCCATTATGGCGCGTCCAATTGCAGGTCACGCCGCAAGCCCAATTTGGAGGCGCCTTTGTTCAATCGGGCGCGGTATATTTGTGTCCCCTCCAGCACGCGCTGCACGTAGTTGCGCGTTTCTTCAACCGGGATGAGTTCAATCCAATCCACCGGGTCTCGGCCATTACGCGGGTCGCCGATGCTATCCTGCCATTGCCGAACCCGAGCCGGCCCGGCATTGTAGGAGGCGATGGCTAGTATCAGTGAGCCATCAAATTGTTCAATGCGGTCAGCGAGATAGCGGCTGCCAAGACGGAGGTTATAGGCAGGGTCGGTCAGCCGGCTGACACTGAAGCTTAACCCAAGCTCGCGCGCCAGCGCCCGCGCGGTGCTGGGCAACAGCTGAGTAAGACCGATGGCGTTGGCTGGGCTGGTGATGGTCGAGTTGAACATGCTTTCCTGACGGATTAGTCCAAGTAGCAAGGCTTTTTCTGGACGTTCCGGCATCAAATAATCAGGCACCGGATAGGCCTCGTTATCCAATAGAATATTGCGCTGCACCGCGCGCTTACCTATCCGCACAGCCAGATCATAACGCTCCAGGTCATTCGCTAATTGCGCCAGCTGCGAAAATTCTGGCAGCGTGGTTGCGCGCGCGCTGGCTGCCAGCATGAATGACTCGGCACGACGCGGTTCACCGATTTGTTGGAGCAGCCGTATAATCCGCACATCTTCCCTTAAGCGGAAGACTTCGCGATCACTTTCATCTAACTGAGGTGAGCGGATGGTCAGAACTGATTTTTTTTCGATTTCAGTTTGCGCCAGCTGCCCATAGAAAGTCGTGGGATAGACGGCTGCTTTGGCATACCAGCCGCGCGCTTGATCGTTATGCCCCAAGGCTGTGTGGCAGCGACCGAGCCAATATGCGGCTCGTGCCTTGCTGATGGGAAAATTGCTGATGGCATCAAGCGCCTTGAAGTGGCGTATGGCCTTTTCCGGTTGCTGTAGAAAACGCAAAGCGATCCAGCCGGCCAGGAACTCCGCTTCAGCCATCGCAGCGCCTGGTGGCAGCCTGTGCTCAGCCGCCAATTGATAAGCACGACTGAATTGTCTCGTCGTTAAATAGCGACGGGCGATGATGCTGCGCTCGTTCCACCACGCTTCGTCTTGTTCTGTGGCATTTGGCTGCTTGGCAAGCAAGTTAGCAGCCGTTTCATTTGCTTCATCACGGCGTGCTATTTTGATTTTCAACAACAACAGCCCTGGATCGTGCTGCAAGCTGGCGGGGACTAACTTAAGATTGCGCGGCGTAGGAGCAAGCCGCGCTTTGGCTAAAGCCGCCAGATTTTTGCCCACCAAAGGTAGCATGCGCTGCGAGGCATTTTCGGTGCCATCCCACAACAAACGATCCAAGCGGCGCCAATGATCCTTGCCGGTCAATTCACCACCATAGCGCTTCAGGAAATCTGCCTGCTCGGTCGAACCAAAGGCGCCGTTGACCCAGCGCTCACGGACGAAGGCCCGTGCCTGGATACTCTTACCCGTAGCGCGCAGGGCGCTGATCATCAAATCGAAACCGGTGAGGGTGAGGGGAGGATGCGCGTCAAACCAGTGGCTCAACTGTGTCGGATTTAATCCAGCCGGCAGCCTTTCTTCCGCCCGCAACCTGATGTCTTTGCTGCCCGGCCACCCTGGATTGGCGCTGAGAAAGCCGCTGAGTTGTGAAAAATCATAGGGCGTATCCTGCCTTGTCATCAGCTCGCCCAGAGCCACTTTACGAAGCAGCGGGTTTTTGACTTGCTCAAGGCGCTCTAAGGCGCTACGGACCTGCCCGTTGCCAATCGACTGCATGGCCAGTTGGTAATTGTCGATATCCGTGGCAATGACACGGCTGGCCCAAGCCTGTTGGACGCCGAAAAATGTGCAGAGCAGACCAACTAAGAAAATAATGGCAGACAGGCGGCGCATGGTAGTGATGATTCGTCCAGCGGATAAGGATATGGTATCTGTCATTGTGCGGCAGTGCTGGTCAAGCCGATCGTGTATGAGATTTGGTTCGTAATATGAGTGGTAAGAAATCCGACAAACAGCGCCAGGCGGCGCAAAAGTTCGTTGCGCAGAACCGCCGGGCTTTGCACGACTACGCAATTGTCAGTCGGCATGAAGCCGGTATTGTGCTCGCTGGGTCTGAGGTCAAGGCGCTGCGATCGGGGCAGGCCAGCATCCAGGAAGCCTTTGCCGGCGATCAAGGGGGGAAAATTTATCTTTTTAACGCTTACATCCCGGAATACGGCCAGTCTGGCGCCCACTTGCAGCATGAAACACGCCGCCCTCGGCTACTGCTACTGCATGGGCGCGAAATTAATAAACTTCTCGGTGCGACCCGCAAAGATGGTATGACAATTGTGCCCTTGACCATTTTTTTTAACGCCCGTGGCCGCGCTAAGGTTGATTTAGGTCTCGCACGCGGTAAAAATAAAGGGGATAAACGGGAGAATGCGAAGCAGCGCGATTGGCAGCGGGACAAAGCGCGGCTATTACGCGATAAAGGCTAATAAGCTGATCATATTGAGGTTCTAGATGCCACTAAATATGGGCATGAAGGAAAAGACGCGTGGCGGGCGCTTCATTTTCGCCTGTTTTGTGTTCGCAGTAGGTTTTTTGACTTATGGGCGTTTTGCCTTTCAGGAGCCAGAAGACACTCCGGGACTCATTCCTTTTAAGACAGCTTACTCCAAC
>CAYOGS010000058.1:0-4477 GCA_964403435.1 uncultured Rhodospirillales bacterium
GTGCCAGGAACCAGTGGCGCGGTCTGAAGGGTCGTCGTAGTCGCAGTTTTTGCATAAGAAAAAGAAAGCGCGTCACACCCAGCCAGACCGGCTGCCGACTTTCGCTGATATAGGCATAAAAAAAACCCGGCTGTCGCGCCATGCGGTGCAACGACGGCCAATCGCGCAGATTGAGGTCGTCAATATAAAACTGAGACTTATTGTCAGGTTCAGTCATACCATTTTATAGCAAAACTATGGTTGCTGCGAATATTGATTTTGTGCTGCGCTTGCTTTGTTATAAAGGCACATGAATCTACCGACTCCACTCACGACTGCAGCATTGGCCTTCCTCCGCGCCTATGATTGGCCGCCGGAGCAGGCACAGCCTTTTCCGGCCGATTGGTCGGCGCGGCGTTATGCGCGGGTCACGCGTGCCACAGCGCCGGGGCGTGCCGTGTTGATGCAAGCTGTGCCGGACGCGGACTTTTTGGCTTTCATCCGTATCGCCCGTTTGCTGCGCGATGACCTGCAGCTCGCGGCGCCGGAGATTTACGCCGCCGATACCGTGCAAGGTTTCCTGCTGCTGGAGGATTTCGGCGACGCGAATTTTGGCCGCCTGCTGGATGGCGGCGCCGAACCTTGGCCGCTCTATGCCCGCGCGGTTGCGACTTTGTGTCGGATGCAGAAAGCCTCGCTTACACTCTCGCGGCCGGACTTGCCGCGTTATGATACCGTGCGTTTCATCGCGCAGCTGGAGCCGGTGCTGGAAAACTTCTCCTATCCCGATCCCGCTGCCGCGCGCGCCGCCTGGCAAGTAACTTGGCAGCGGGCGTTGGTGCCGGTCGCGGCACTGCCGCAAGCCTTGCTGCTGCGTGACTTTATGCCGGATAATCTGATGGCCATTCCGCCCTGGCCGGACGGGCAAGATGTCGGCCTGTTGGATTTCGAACTCGCCGGTATCGGCCCGGTGGCCTATGATCTGGCCTCATTACTGGAAGAAGTGCGGCGTGATCTGTCCCCCGCTGTCCATGAGCTGGCTCTTGCCGCCTATCTGAAGGAATGGCCTGAGCTTGACCCAAAAACCCTCCGCAACGCTGTGGAGTTGCTGGCCATACAGCGCCACGCGCGCATATTCGCGCGCCTTAAAACCATGAACAAGCCGGACTTCTATATCCGCTGCTGTGGTGCTTTGCGGGATCTCTTGCAGACATCGGGTGCCGCGCCGGTGCGCCCCTGGTTTGTAACCTACTTGCCGCAATACTTCGCATGACAGAGCGTATTCCGCATACCGCCATGGTGCTGGCCGCCGGTTACGGCAAGCGCATGCTGCCACTCACTGCCACGCTGCCTAAACCACTGCTGCCGGTCGGCGGCCGCACAATGCTGGATCAGGTGTTGGATCGCTTGCGTGACGATGGCATCAATAAGGTCGTCGTCAATGCAGGGTATCTGGGCGCGCAAATCGCGGCGCATTGCGCGCAGCGACAGGATGTTACCATCGTTGTTTCACCTGAGCCAGAACCCTTGGAGACTGGCGGTGGTGTGAAGCAGGCGCTACCGCTGCTGGGCGATGATCCCATCTTCGTCATTAATGCCGATCTGCCCTGGCAGGAAGACGGTGCGCCGGCATTGCAACGCCTGCGCGCCGCCTGGGAGCCGCAGCGCATGGACATGCTGCTGTTGGTCATGCCACTCAGCACAGCGCATGGCTTCGGCGCGCAAGGCGATTTCGCACTGCAGCCGGACGGGCGGCTGGCACGTGCCGGCATTTCTGAAAAGCCTATGGTCTATATCGGTGCCATGATCGTGAAGCTAGGGCTTTATGCAGCAGTGCCTGAAACGATCTTTTCCAACAACCGGCTGTTTGATCAGGCCGAAGCGGCCGGGCGGCTCTATGGCTGCTTGCATCAAGGCAACTGCTATCATGTCGGCACTCCGGCGGATTGGGAACGCGCCAACGCGTTGCTGCAGACTGGGCGCGGTTGGACATTGTCATGAGCGCCGCGCGGATCGCCACCATCGGGCCACAATGCGATTTTATCGCCGACCTCGCCACCGGCCTGTTGGCAGAGAGTCAGAAAAGTGGTGTGCCATTGGCGGATTATTTGGTGTTGCTGCCGACGCGCCGCGCCGCGCGCGCTCTGCGCGCCGCTTTGGTGCCGCGGGCTGGCGCCATTCTGCTGCCGCGACTGCAGACACTTGGCGAAACGGACGAAGACGCGTTGTCTTTCGCCCCGGGTGTGACAGCTGCGGATGACCTGCCACAGGCCATTACGCCGCTGCGCCGCCGCCTACTGTTGGCGCAACTGCTGCAGACGGACTATGACACTACGCTCTCCGCTGCCGGCGCCTGGCAACTGGCGGGAAGCCTGGCGAGCTTACTCGACGATCTGCTGGTGCATCAGCTGTCGCCGACAGTTCTGGATGGTATCGTGCCGGTTGATCTGGCCAGCCACTGGCAAAAAATCTTGACCTTCCTGCAAGCGATCACGCGGGACTGGCCACAGTTGCTGGCGCAGGAAGGGCTGGTTGACCCCGTAACGCGGCAGCAAGCACTGGTCGCACGGCAAATTGCGCTCTGGCAGGCGCAGCTCCCCCAGACGCCTGTTGTTGCCGCCGGTTCCACTGCTTCCATGCCAGCGACGGCGCAGTTGCTGCAGGTGGTGACGCAATTGCCACGAGGTTTGGTCATTCTGCCCGGTCTGGATTTGACTATGCCGGACGCGGAATGGGAACGATTGGAGCCGTCACATCCGCAATTCGCGATGCGCCAATGGCTGGAGCGTTGCGACGTGCCGCGTCGGCAGATCATGCTGTGGCCTTCATCTTCGGCTAGCACTGATGCGCGTGCCGATTTTCTGCATACCGCGCTGCTGCCGCCGGCCGGGACTGAACGGTGGACGTCCCTGCCGACTTTGCCAGCGCCGCTCCCTGGTCTGGCGCTGTGCGTGACAGAGAATCTCTCTGAAGAAGCACTGGTCATTGCGCTTGCCTTACGTGAGGCGCTGACCGTGCCAAGGCGCACCGCCATGCTGGTCACGCGGCATCGTGCCTTGGCCGCGCGTGTTGCCGAGCAGTTGCGGCGCTGGGATATTGGGATTGATGATTCTGCCGGCCAGTCTTTGGCAGAATTGCCGCTCGGCGCACTACTGCAACTCACCGCCGCCGCGGCGGCACCTGGGGCAACAGGCCTTGACTTGTTGGCGTTGCTCAAACACCCGCTGGTAGCGTTGGGGCTCAGCTTGGGGCAATGTCGTGCTGTGGCTCGGCAGCTGGAAATCCAGTTTTGGCGCGGTCACCGTCGCCGTGGTAGCGCCGTTCAACAACTGATGGCGCTGCCTACCGGAACGTCGCAGCACGAACTCCTGGCCGCTTGTGCTGCCGCTCTGCAGCCGCTGACGGACATCTTGCAGCAAACCTCGGTTCCATTGCCTGCGCTGCTGACGGCGCTCGCTGCAGCTGCAGAACAATTGACTATGACAGCGGAATGTTCAGGAGTGGAAAATTTTTGGCGTGGTCCGGCCGGCGAAGCTCTGTCCCTAGCACTCCAGACTGCGCTACCGGCTGCCGTCGGCATCACGCTGCGCGGCGGTGATTTCGCGGCGTGGCTGCGTGTTTGGCTGGAGGAAACCGCGCTGCGTCCCGTGCATGGGCTGCATCCACGCTTGGCTATACTTGGCCCCTTGGAGGCGCGGCTACTGACGGCGGATCGCGTGATTATCGGCGGCTTAAATGACGATTCCTGGCCGGGTGCCGCCGCACTCGATTGCTGGCTTTCGCGCCCGATGCGTCAGGCTGGCGGTCTGCCTTTGCCAGAACGGCAGCAGGGTCAGGCGGCACATGATTTCGTGCAGCTCGCTAGCCGTGGCGATGTGTTGCTGACTCGTGCGCGCAAGTTGGACGGTCAACCTGCTACGCCGTCGCGCTTATTGTTGCGTCTGCAAACCGTATTGCGCGCGACAGGGCGCGATCCAGCGGAGTTGGAAGAAGCTGCGCAAACTTGGCTGGATTGGGCGCGGGCGTTGGATAAGCCACAGGCAGCGGAAATCGCACCAAGACCGCCGCCGCAGCCACGACCGGCGGCGACTTTGCGCCCCCGGCTATTCTCGGTAACAGATATCGGCCTGTGGCGCTGCAATCCCTATGGCTTTTATGCCAAGCGCTTACTCGGGCTGAAGCCGCTGCTGCGGCTGGAGCCAGACTTGACGCAGGCTGATTTTGGCAATCTCGTGCATCGCGTCCTGGAAGATTTTGGCCGTCAGACACAGGAATGGCCGGGTGCGTCGGCGGCGTTGGTATTGTTGCAGACTCTGGGGCAAGAGGCCTTGGCGGATTTATCCGACGAGCCCGTGCGGCAGGCATCTTGGCAAGTGCAATTCTCCAATCTGGCGACTTGGCTGGTGGCAGCAGAGGCCGCGCGTCGCGACAATTATCAACCCGAACAGTTTGAATCGTCCGGTCGCCTCTTCATTCGATTGGATGGCGTGGATTATGA
>CAYOGS010000058.1:4487-6994 GCA_964403435.1 uncultured Rhodospirillales bacterium
CGAGTGGAAAAAGAATTGAAAAAAATCGCCGACCGAATTGACGCACATACAGACGGTTGGGTCGTGATTGATTATAAATCCGGTCGCGCGCCCAAGGAGAAAGAAGTGGCGGCCGGCTATGCGCCGCAATTGCCGCTGCTCGGGCTTTTGGCAGAGCGCGGGGCGTTCCCCGGCCTGAGGGCGCGACCAGTGCATGAGTTGCTGTATTACAAGGTTGGTGGCCGCGGCAAGGATGGCAACGGTATCACTACGTTGTCGGAAGGTGCTGAACTGATCGCCGCGGCGGAAACCATGCTGCACGCTATGCTGCGAGCTTTTGCTGACGAAGCGATGCCCTATCTCGTGACGCCCGTCCCCGCTTATGTGCCACGCCATGATGATTATGCGCTGCTGGCGCGCAGCGCCGAATGGGGCGCCGCATCTGAGACCGACGAGGCGGCATGACCTCAGAAAATATAGCCCGCGCCGAGCAAGCTCAGTTGCATGCTACGAACCCGGAGCAATCTGTCTGGGTCTCGGCTTCCGCTGGTTCCGGCAAGACCAAAGTGCTAACTGATCGTTTCCTGCGCCTGCTGCTCAACGGCACACGGCCGCAAGATGTTTTGTGTTTGACTTATACGCAGGCCGCGGCGGCCGAAATGATCGAGCGGCTGACGCACCAATTGAGCCAATGGGCGGTGATGCCGGAAGACCAACTGGTCACTGCCATCGGTAGACTCCTGTTTGGCGCCGCTGTATCCGATGTCGTCGCTGCCGAAGATCAACAAGCGCGCATTGCCACATTGTTGCCACGCGCCCGCAGCCTGTTGGCTGTGGTGCTGGATTGTCCGGGTGGCTTGCGCCTCAAAACTTTTCACGCCTTCGCGCAGGAAATTCTAGCGCGCTTCCCACTGGAAGCCGGGCTGGCGCCGCACTTCGCGGTGTTGGATGAAACGGAAGCGCAGGCACTGCAGGAACAAGCGCTGGCCGATATGCTGCATCTTAGCCGGCACGATAACGATCTGGCTGCAGCCTGGACGTTGCTGGCTGGCCAGCTGGACATGAAAAGGCTGCAGTCGTTACTTCGACAATCACTACATGACCGTCACCGGCTGCAGGTAGTGTTGCAACACTATGGCGATGGGAATGCTGCTTGCTCTGCACTTTATCATCGAGCTGGTTTGACGCTGGGGCAGAGCGCGACGGATGTTTTGCTTGCTGGCTGCGCCGATGTCGCTTTGCCGTTGGCGGCGTTGCGGGATTGGCAACGCCAACTGTTGGTCGAAGGCAAAGATAAATCTGCCGCACTGCTCCTTTTTTGGCAGACAGCGACGCCATCGGCACGGGTTGATAGCTGGATTGATTATAAAAAGCTGTTTCTCACCAACGATAATGAGCCGCGTAAGAATTTTTTGAGCGCCGCCACCAAGAAAGCCCAACCGCATTTGATTGAGCCGTTGCAAGCTGAACAGGAGCGCGTCACGACTGTGGATCATACTCTCAGTCGCTTGGAACGCACAGAAATTACGGCAGCTGCCCTGCGGCTGGGTATCGCACTGACGACAGCTTATGATGCGTGCAAGTCCGCGCGTGTTGTGTTGGATTATGACGATATTATCAACCGCGCCGCGGCGCTGCTGGCGGAACCGGGCATCGCCCCTTGGGTGCTGTGGAAGCTGGATGGTGGCTTACGGCATATCATGGTCGACGAAGCACAGGACACAAGTCCGCAGCAATGGCGCATTATCCAGGCGCTTACGGAAGAATTTTTTGCCGGCGTCGGCGCCGTGGCGGCACGGCGCACATTGTTCGTGGTCGGAGACCCCAAGCAATCCATCTACAGCTTTCAGCACGCTGATCCGAAAATGTTCCAGGCGATGCGGAAGAATTTTTCTGATCTCGCACGCGGCGCTGGCCAGGATCTGGCGGTGATTGATTTGGATGTTTCGTTCCGCTCCGCAATGATCGTTTTGGACACGGTGAACAAAATCTTCACAAGAACTGAAGCGCAGGACGGCGTCGGCGCTAGTGCGGCGGAACATAAAGCGAGCCGCGCCGCCGCCAAGGGGCGCGTGCTGCTCCATCCTTTGCTAACACCAGCCAGCGATGACACTGATGTCTCGCAGGCATGGCAGCCGGCGCTGGAATATCCGGTCGTGAATGATCCACTGCAAAAATTGGCGGCGCAGATTGCCACGACGATCAAAGACTGGATCGGTAGCCGTGCCGTTTGCGTACGAGAAGGCGGGCGGGAAATTCAACGTCCCTGCCAGCCAGGCGATATCATGGTGCTGCTGCGGCGGCGTGGCACTTTGGTCCCGGCCTTGATCCGCGCCCTCAAGCAGCAAGGCGTGCCGGTAGCTGGCGTAGACCGGATGGTGTTGCGCGATGCGTTGCCGGTGCAGGATATGCTAGCGGTTCTGCAATTTGTGCTGCTGCCAGATGATGATTTGAATCTCGCCTGCCTACTGCGCGGCCCTTTTGTAGGTCTCAATGATGATAAATTGGAAGGGCTCTGCCATGGCCGC
>CAYOGS010000058.1:7004-9580 GCA_964403435.1 uncultured Rhodospirillales bacterium
CCCATCTGCGCCTGGCTCACGGACTTGCTGCAGAGGGCCGATCAGACTGGTGCCTACGCGTTTCTGGCTCACTTGTTGCACCGACCATGTCCGGCGGCGGCGACCGGAAAGTTGGCGCTGCTGCGTCGCTTGGGGTTGGAGGCCCTTGATCCACTGGACGAACTGCTCAACCGTGCCCAGAATTTTGACGTGCGCCATGCACCGGCGCTGCAGCTGTTTTTGCAACAGATGTTACAGGATGACAGTCAAATCAAACGGCCCTTGGAGCAAGGGGCAGGCGAAGTGCGCGTGATGACGGTACATGGCTCGAAGGGGCTGCAGGCGCCCATCGTCATCTTGCCAGACTGTGCGAGCGTGCCGCGGCCGCAGGAGCTGCCGCAGTTACAATGGGACGAAGAAACCGGCTTGCCTTGTTATATCGGCGGAAAAAACCCTGATGTGTGGACGCTGGCATTATATGATAAAGCGGTCTTAGCTCAGCGCCAGGAATATCGGCGCCTGTTCTATGTCGCGCTGACACGCGCGGAGAGCGAACTGCATCTGTATGGCCAGCATGGCCGTAAGCCACAGCAGCTGGAGGAAAGCTGGCACGCGTTGGCACAGCAGGCTCTGGCGCCGAATGTAGCCACCACGGCAGGGCAGCCGCTGTTTATCGTAGACGAAATCGGCGCTATGCCATTGGTGCCGTCTCCGCCAGTTCACGCGTCGTCCCAATCCTTGCCGGATTGGATTTCGGCACCCGCACCTTTTGAGGCACCTCGCCGTGCGCTCCATCCATCGCAATTGGCAGCGGATGAAAGCGTGGACGTGCCTGTGGGTGCCGATCGTGCAGCGGCCCTGCAACGCGGGCGACTGATGCACCAATTGCTGCACTATCTGCCAGAACTGCCGGTGGTGCAGCGGACCGCAGCAGCCTTGCGTTTTGTGCAACGGCAGGGCGGGTTGGATGACATAGCGATGCAATCCCTAGTGCGGGAAGCATTGAGCATCACCGAGCATCCGGCTTATGCACCGCTCTTCGCACCGGAAAGCCGCGGCGAAGTGCCGCTGGGTGGCACGGTCTTTTTGGATGGTGTGTGGGAAGAGTTGCACGGCCAGCTTGACCGGCTGGCGTTGGTGGGCAACGAGGTGTGGGTGGTGGATTTCAAAACTAACCGCCCACCGCCCGAGGCTGCCACTGTGCCGATCGCCTATCGGCGGCAGTTGGCGGCCTATCGCACTTTGCTGCAGGCTGTCTATCCCGGCAAATCCGTGCGCAGCTTCCTGCTCTGGACACAAACCGCGCACATTCAGGAGTTGACGGAGCCGTTTGTGCCGCCGTTGGCGCAGAGCGCCTGAAACCAGGAAGTTTTCCACCCCGACTTGACCCTGCGGCTGGCCAGACCTAAATTAACTCATCATGGAGCATAGGAGTTTGGCATGAGCGACAACACCGAAATGACGACTGGCGATGGCACTGGCACCTGCGGCACGGAGGCTTGCGCCACCAAGCACAGCACAATGGAAGTCAATGACCGCAATTTCGAGGAAGCGGTGATGCGGTCGGATAAGCCGGTGCTGGTGGATTTCTGGGCGCAATGGTGTCCGCCATGCCGCGCCGCCGCGCCAATGTTGGAAGAACTGGCAGCGGAAATGGGCGAGAAGGTCATCGTTGCCAAAATGAATGTGGAAGAGTCGCCGGTCTACTCAAGCAAGGCGGGCATCACTCAGATTCCGGCATTCAAAGTCTATAAGGATGGTAAGGTGGTGGCTGCCCGCGTCGGCGCCCTGCCCAAGGCGGCGATGAAACAGTGGGTTGAAGCCGCGCTTTAACCGTTTTCGCGTCAATTTCTCGAGCGCCCCGCTGGTAACGGCGGGGCGCTTTTTACTTTCAAGCTATTGGCGTAACATCCGGCTGAGACAAACATAAGGAACTCATTATGAATGCGCACAGCCAAGGCTACCGCGAATTGCATGTCCTGCCCCAACAGCGGACGGAAAGGCTCTGGAAAGCCGCGGCAATCGCGGCCACGGCGGTGGTTGTCGTAGCCGGCGGCAGCTGGATGGCCAGTGCTGCTCACAAGGCTGATGCAGCCAAGGAAGCTTATCTTAAATCACCGGTTGTCATGCGCTGCACCGACCCACTAACCGGCAGTGACGCCAGCGTGCGTGCGGCTGATGTAGCGAACATTCCTGGCGTGATTGAGAGCGCCCGTCGCAATTTCGTCTGCGGACCCGTTCTTGGTGCCAAGACGCTGTAAACCACCTAGCTGGTTGACTGCGACTAATCTAATGATCAGCTAAACCTGGGTGATTTAGTTAGCAGGTGTCAAACTGCGGCTGAGCGTGGTGGAAGCCGTTATTGACTGACAAGAAGACTTGCCGCAGTTGAATGTTGTATCTGCCATAGTAGAGGGAAGCGTGGCCTTTTATTGCGATCTTCCCAACCAAAAAATGAGACCTAGAAGTATATATAAAAACACGCCAGCCCAAATCTTGTCACGCTCTCGATTTTGCTGACCGTAATAAATCAGCAACCCAGGGCAAATAAAGAAAAGAAACGTGCTACCAGTTCCAAGCGCAGGCACACCAAACAG
>CAYOGS010000059.1:0-9400 GCA_964403435.1 uncultured Rhodospirillales bacterium
CTCTGGCATGGTGGTAAGCGGGAAGATACCGAGCACCAACTGTCGTTCCTGCAGGGCTAGCGGTAATGTTACGCTGCGCGTGCCTTGGGCATCCGTTTTGGCGAATATGCTAAAAATATTTTTGAGCATCGTATTGGAATCGTGATCGTCCTTGCCATGGGTACTGTCCAGAAACAATTGCGCCGTTCCGGCGCCTTCCGGCTGCAAATGCTTATCCAACGCAAGTGTTGCTTCCAATCGGCCACTCAACTGTCCCCAGCTGAAATCGGCGCTCTCCAGCTCCATCGTGCCGCCCGCAGCACGCCAGGCCGCAATTTGTGATTGTTGCCGCCAGTCAGGCGGCGTGCCGAGCAGACGGGCATTCAAAGTTACGGCTGTCACGGTCTGCGGCAGGACGCGCAACAGACCAGGCGGCAGTGTGGCTTCCTGCGCTGCTAGGGTGAGGTTGAATCCTGTTTCACCGGCTGCTGCCGGTGCTGCTGGTTGCGCACCACGCACGAACAGTTGCGTCGTTTGGAGCAATGTTTTGGGTAAGACGCTCCCATCTGGCAGGCGTGCCAGGGTCGCTTGCTGCAAGGTGGCCTCAAAGCCGGCCCAGCGCCGCGTATCGTGTAAGTCCAGGCTGGCCTGTAAGTTTTGTGCTGTCAGTTGCAGCGCGCCACCAGCCGGCAAGGCCAAGTTCAGGAGCACGGGTGCAGCGCTGCTCAAGGCATAGCGCCGCCAATGGCCAGGTGTTAATGCCAGGGTCAGCCGTGGTGCGGTCATTTGTAAACCGGCTGGCGTTCGCAATGCGACGTCAGTCAGTTCCAGCATCACGGTTGTCAGGTTGCCTACCGGTGCTGGCAGCTCTTGATAACGGAAATCCTGCCCCATCCGAGCGGCGAACGCGGCCAGCTTGTTGTGCGCCAGCCTCCAGGTCAGCAGCCATAACCCTCCCCAGAGAGCCGATAAAAGGAAGGCTATGAGAATAACCCATCGGGTAAGGCGAGGCATGGCCTGAATTTTCTGCTGAGGTTCGGCGGCAAGATGGAATAGATTACGATTTTGGGCAAGGTGTAAGCCGTATGACAAGTAACGCGTTTGATACTATCACCCCGTTCCAGCTGGAGTCCGGTCGGTTGCGTGGCCGTCTGGTGCGCCTTGGCGCGGTGTTAGATAACATGCTGGATAAACACGACTATCCGGCTGCCGTAGCTAGCCTGTTGGCCGAAACGGCCGTGACCGGTGCAGCTTTGGCGTCGATGTTGAAATATGAAGGTCGCTTTACCTTGCAAGCCAAGGGCGACGGACCGGTGCGCCTGCTGGTGGCGGATACGACGCACACCGGCGGCTTGCGTGCTTATGCCCGTTATGACGCGTCTGCCGTGACCACCATGGGCGACGAAGGCATCGGCTTGCTGGGCAAGGGCTATCTGGCGTTCACGGTGGAGCCGTCCGGCGAAGGCCAGGAAACCTATCAAGGCATTGTGCCCCTGCGCGGTGCCACCATGGCGGCGGCGGCGCAGCATTATTTCCGGCAGTCTGAGCAGATTCCGACCGGCCTGATCGCAGCGGTTCGGCGAGAGCCGGACGGGCATTGGCGTGCCGCCTGCCTGATGCTCCAGCAAATGCCGGAGGCAGGCGGGCAGGGCGCAACCGCAGATGGCATGACGACACAGGAATTCTGGCAACATGTCATGGTGCTGATGAGTAGTTGTACGCCAGAGGAATTGTTGGATGCCGAACTACCAGCCACGGACTTGCTCTATCGGCTCTTTCATGGCGAACAAGTGCGGGCGGCGCCTGCCATGCCCCTCAGCCATGTTTGCAGTTGCGCCACACGTATCCGTGCCGCGTTGCGGCTCTTCAACCGGGAAGAAGTGCTGGACATGGCGCAAGACGGGGTGGTGACCTTGCATTGCGAGTTCTGTAACAGCGCTTATCGCTACAACGAGGCCGAGATTGCCGAGATTCTCGCGACCAGCTAACCTTCTGTGAAAACCCCTGTCGGAGATTCGCTATGTCCCGTCTCATGCTTGTCGCTGTTTTGTGTGCCACCATGGTTGGCTGCGCCGCCGAGCCGCCGCCTCCGACAGCGCCGCTAACCTTGGACTTCACACGTTATGGCGCCATAAAATTAATGGTCGGCAAGGTGGACTTTATCAGCGACAGCCCGCTGCAGCCGGCGCCTGACGCTGGCTTTTTCAGTCGGTTCAAGCCTAGCCTGGCCGATGCGGCCTACCGCTGGGGACAGGACCGGATGCAGGCGATCGGCAGCCAGGGGCTGGCGGTCTATAGCATTGATAAGGCCACGCTGACCCGTGCGCCGCTGCCTTTCGGAAATCCTGGCCGCGGCTTGTTCCAGCAAACCGAGAAACTTTTCAAACGGGAGCAGGCGGAAAAATGGATTGCCCAAGTCACTGTCACCTTGCGTGTCGCCAACGGGCCGGAGCGTTATCACGGTCATGCCAGCGCTACAGTGACGCGCTCCACCACCGTGCCGGAAAATGCTTCGGCTCGCGAACAGGAGAATGCTTATCGTCGCTTGCTCCTGGGGCTGATGGATGATTTGAACGCGCAGATGCCGCAAAGCATCAACACGCACCTCAATGCCGTGACGGCCACGCCGTAATCTTGATGCTCTCCGCCTATCACCATCTCCTGCCACTGCCACCCAAAGGCGATAAGGCGCGGCCGCTGGCCTTGCTATTGCTGGGGTTGGGACCCTTACTTTGCGGCATAGCCGCGCTGCAATTGGGCCAAGACGCTAATTGGGATTTGCGGAATTATCACTGGTATAACGCTTATGCGTTGTTGGATGGCCGCCACGGCTATGACCTCCTGCCGTCCCAGACGCCGTTTTTCTACAACCCGCTGTTGGACGTACCAGTATTTCTGCTTGGCCGACTGCTCTCCGGCCAGCAACTGGGCTTTTTTCTCGGCGTTGTACAAGGCTTGAATTTCTGTCTGCTCTTCATGATCGCCCATGCGGTGCTGATCGTGCCGAAATCAGGGCGTAAGGTATTGATCTGTGCGGTGCTGGCGGCGCTCGGCATGGCTGGCGGCGGCGGCATCGCACAGTTGGGCACCACCTTCAATGACAATATGGTCAGCCTTGGGTTGTTGGGTTCCATCCTGCTGGTGACGACCACGCTGCCTTATCTGTTGACCGACAAGCCACTGCCGGCGCTGCGTCGCGCTTTTCTCTATGGCATTCCCGCCGGCCTGGCTCTGGGGCTTAAGCTGACATTGATCTGTTTTTGCCTCGGTGTCACCCTCGCTTGGCTGCTGACCGGTGGGAATTTTATGCGCCGCCTACAACTCGCTTTTGCGTTTGGTTGCGGCTTAACGCTGGGTCTACTGATCACGCAGGGTTTCTGGATGTGGCATTTGTGGAGCCATTATCAGAACCCATTGTTCCCCTATTTCAACAATGTTTTCGGCTCACCTTATGGCGCGCCGGTCAGCGCGCGTGACCTGCAATTTATGCCGCAGGATGCGCGCGAAGCCGTCTTGTTCCCTTGGCATTTTACCTTGAACCCTAAACGCGTCGGCGAGATCGTCTGGCAGGATTGGCGTGTGCTGGCGCTGTATGCGCTGCTGCCTGTGTGCAGCCTGATCGCTGTACTGGTGGGGCGCCGCCAGGACGCTACTCTGCGTCTGGCCGAACCGTTGGGCACCCGTTTTTTGCTCTGGACGGCGGTTTTATCTTACCTGGCCTGGTTGGGTCTGTTCAGCATCTATCGTTATCTCATTCCGCTGGAAATGCTAACGCCGCTGCTGCTGGTGCTGACGCTCGGACTACTACCGCTTCAACCCAACATCAAATGGCTGGCTGCGGGAGCTTTGCTGCTGATCATCGCGGCCGGCGTGCGCGGCGGCGATTGGGGACGCGTGCCCTGGACGGAAAAATTTATCCTGGCGCCGGTGCCGCCGGTGAGTAATCCGGAATCTACAATGCTGTTGATGGCCGGTTTCGAGCCTTATGCCCATGTCATCCCGAGTTTTCCATCTGTCCTGCGCGTGACCCGTCTGCAAAGCAATTTCGCCGGACCGCGTGATAGTGGCAAGGGCATCAACCGCGTCATCGCCGACCGTATCGGTAATTATCGCGGCGATTTCCTTTTGTTGATTCCCGATTGGCAAGTGACGCATCGCGGCTTGATTGATGACGCGCTGGGTGTCTACGGCTTGCGTTTCATAGCCGAAAGCTGCAGAAAATTTCCTGACAATCTAGGCTATGCCTATGCGCTGTGCCAGGTGTTCCGCCAGAAAGCCGAGTGACCTCATGACCGAATCCCCGCTTGTCCCCGTCCATTTTCCGCCGCACCTGCGCCTAGCCGTGCTGGTGCCGTGCTATAATGAAGAAAAAGCCATCGCCAAAGTGGTGCAGGATTTCCGTCAGGTGTTGCCGCAGGCCACCGTTTATGTTTATGACAATAACTCTCGCGATAAAACCATGACTGTTGCCGCTGCCGCCGGCGCCGTGGTACGGCGGGAGCCGTTGCAGGGCAAGGGTAATGTCGTGCGCCGCATGTTCTCGGATGTCGAGGCGGATGTGTATGTGTTGGTGGACGGCGACGCGACTTATGACGCTGCCTCTGCGCCGCAGATGATTCAGTCACTGTTGGACGGACCGCTCGATATGGTCAACGGTGCACGTGTCACGGACATCAAGGCTGCGTATCGTCCGGGTCACCGTCTCGGCAATGTGATGCTCACCACCATGGTGGCCATGACCTTCGGCGACCGGTTCAAGGATATGCTCTCTGGCTATCGCGTTTTCTCGCGCCGTTTTGTTAAATCTTTTCCAGCCTTGACCGCGGGCTTCGAGATCGAGACGGAGCTCACGGTACATGCGCTGGAATTGCATATGCCAACCGACGAAGTGAAGACGCCGTACCGCGATCGACCGCCGGGATCTCAAAGCAAACTCAGCACCTTCAAAGATGGTTTTCGTATTCTCTTCACCATCGTGGTGCTGATCAAGGAAGAACGACCAATGCAATTCTTCACTCTGGTCGCGTTGGCCTTCGCGCTTGTCTCGCTGGTGTTGGCCGTGCCGGTGGCTGAGGAATATTGGCTGACGGGCTTGGTGCCGCGCCTGCCCACCGCCATCTTGGCGATGGGGCTGATGTTCCTGGGCTTCTTCAGTCTCACGGCGGGATTGATTCTGGATACGGTCACACGTGGCCGGCGAGAGATGAAACGAATGCGCTACTTGAATGTCGCGGCGCCCAGCGCTACGCCGCCGGATCAGTAGCCGTGGAGCGGTTGAGGCAGAAAGTCGCACCCCTGCTTGAGCCGTTGCTGCGCCGCTTCCCCTGGCTGCCGCAATTTTTCAGTTTCGGTTGTGTCGGCGTTGCGGGGCTGGTCGCGGATGCCGGCGTGCTGTGGCTCATGCTGCATCTTGGTTTGGATGCTTATAGCGGCCGCGTGGTGTCCTATCTCGCCGCCGCCACCGTCACTTGGGTGCTCAACCGGCATTTCACCTTCAAAGGGCAGGGCAGCGGCAGCCTATGGCGGCAATGGCTGAAATTTCTATTCGCTAACCTCTCCGGCTTCGCCGCCAATTATGCCACTTATGCGCTCTGCATCAATTGGGTGCCGCTGATGCAGGAGTATAAGCTGCTGGCTCTGATACCAGCCTCCATCGTCGGGCTGGTGTTTAACTTTACGGCATCAAAAAAATTGGTGTTTAAGTAATATCGGCGGGGCAGTGGGATGATAAGAACGACCACAATGGCTCTATGCACTATGCTATCATGCGTCTGTAACATTTCAGCTCATGCCGCAGATGCTTCAATTCACCAGAATATCATCAATTTTAGTGGTGAAAGCTGCCCGCATGGCCTGCATCATCAGCCGAATGGACCGTTCGCGGTCATCGTGTTCTGCGAAGATGCGCTTGGCACATCTCTTGCCGTTGTCTGTTACGATGCAGGGAAATGTGATCGTGTGTTAAACGTACAGAGCGGCGAGGCTATGGGTTGGGAAATTGCTGATCGTGTCTGGCAACAGGCGCCATGGGCGGCAGATGTCACAAGTATTGCTTGGTCGCCTAGTGGTCAATATCTCTATGTTGCCTCAGGGGAAGTCTATGGTGCCGGTGGCTTGTTTCAACTTGACCTCGGCCGACGCGCAGCCACGCAAATCTTGCCAAAAAATCTGAAAGTAACCATTAGCGAACCTGGTCCAGGATATATGATTGCCGGTATATCAGATGACGGGAAAACCCTGCGTGTTGAAACGCGTGAGTCTGAAGATGTTGCTACGATACGGACTGAAACTGTAACCCTGCCACCATGAACGCTTTTTCATAAAATATAGCAATTATAGGACAGATATACCCTCTTGCAGCGCACCGTTTCGTGCTTACATAGGGTCAGAGGAGTGCAATCATGGCCTATGAGAATTTGACCGACCGTTCCAAGGGCATGCTGGAAAATGCCCAATACAAGGCGCTCGCGCTGCAGCATCAGAAATTGCTGCCGGAGCATCTTCTGGCCGTGCTGTTGGATGACCGCGAGGGCATGGCGGCCAATCTTATCCGCGCTGCAGGCGGCGAACCTCGTGCGGTGACGGAAGCCAACCAAGTCAAGCTGGACAAGCTGCCGAAAGTGCAGACCTCCGATGTTAATCAACAGGTCATCATGTCGCAAGAGCTGGCGCGGGTGCTGGCTCAAGCGGAAGACATAGCCAAAAAAGCCGGTGACAGTTATGTGACCGTGGAGCGGATGCTTCTTGCCATGACCATCACCACCGGCACCGGCGCGCATGAAGCCTTGAGCAAGGGCGGCGTCAAGGCCACCGGCCTCAACCAGGCCATCAACGAACTCCGCAAAGGGCGCACCGCGAACAGCGCCGGTGCCGAAGCCGGCTATGACGCGCTCAAGAAATACGCTCGCGATCTCACGGCGGTGGCGCGAGAAGGCAAGCTTGACCCGGTCATCGGCCGCGATGATGAAATTCGTCGTACCATCCAGGTGTTGGCGCGGCGCACCAAGAACAATCCGGTACTGATCGGCGAACCCGGCGTGGGTAAGACCGCGATTGCCGAAGGTCTGGCACAACGCATCGTGAAAGGCGATGTGCCTGAAGGGTTGCAGAACAGGCGTCTGATGGCACTCGATCTCGGCGCGCTAGTGGCTGGCGCCAAGTATCGCGGCGAGTTCGAGGAGCGGTTGAAAGCTGTGCTGAGTGAGATTGAGGCGGCGGCCGGCGAAATTGTTGTCTTCATTGACGAGCTGCATCTGCTGGTCGGAGCCGGCAAGGGCGATGGCGCAATGGACGCTGCGAATATGCTGAAGCCGCTGCTGGCGCGCGGCGCGTTGCATTGCGTCGGCGCTACGACACTGGATGAATACCGCCAATATATCGAAAAAGACCCGGCGCTGGCGCGGCGTTTCCAATCGGTGTTCGTGGATCAGCCATCAGTGCCGGACACCATCTCCATCCTGCGCGGGTTGAAAGAGAAATATGAGTTGCATCACGGCGTGCGCATAACGGACGGCGCTATTGTCGCCGCCGCCACGCTCTCTAACCGCTATATTACTGATCGTTTTTTGCCCGATAAGGCCATTGACCTGATTGACGAGGCGGCAGCTCGGCTCCGCATGGCGGTGGACAGCAAGCCGGAAGCGATTGACGAACTCGATCGGCGTATTGTGCAATTGAAGATCGAACAAGCTGCTCTGAAGCAGGAAACGGATGACGCCGCGCGCGACCGGCTGCAGAAACTGAGCAACGAGCTGAACCTCTTGGAGCGTGAGGCCGCTAGCCTGATGGAACGCTGGCAGGCGGAGAAACACCAGCTTAGCAATGCGCAGAAATTGAAGGAGCAGATTGAACAATCGCGGCTTGAGTTGGAGCAGGCGCAGCGCGCCGGCAATTTCACTCGTGCGGGCGAGTTGACCTATAGCGTCATTCCTGATCTGGATCGGCGCTTGAAACTGGCTGAGCAGCAGGGCGACAACGCTATGCTGAATGAGGTGGTGAAAGACGACGACATCGCTGCCATCGTCAGCCGCTGGACCGGCATTCCGGTGGACAAGATGCTGGCGGGCGAACGCGAGAAGCTGCTGCAGCTGGAGCAGCATCTGGGCAAGCGTGTGGTGGGGCAAGACGAAGCGATTAAAGCGGTGGCGCAGGCGGTGCGCCGCGCCCGTGCAGGCCTGCAAGATCCCAACCGGCCGCTCGGTTCCTTTCTATTTCTCGGCCCCACCGGCGTGGGCAAGACCGAATTGTGCAAAGCGCTGGCTGAATTTCTGTTCAACGATGAAGCGGCGATGCAGCGTATCGACATGTCCGAGTATGTGGACAAATACACAGCTACGCGTCTCACCGGCGCCCCGCCGGGCTATGTCGGGTATGAAGAGGGCGGCGCGTTGACCGAAGCGGTGCGGCGCCGGCCCTATCAAGTGATTTTGTTCGACGAGGTGGAGAAGGCGCATCCGGATGTTTTCAACGTCTTGCTGCAGGTGCTGGACGAGGGCCGGTTGACAGACGGGCAGGGACGCACCATTGATTTCAAGAATACGCTCATCGTGCTGACCTCCAACCTCGGCGCCTACGCTCTGGCGGAAGGGGAGGATGAAGATATTTCCCAGAGCCAGCGCGAAGCGGTGATGCAGGCGGTGCGCGGCCATTTCCGGCCGGAATTTCTGAACCGTCTGGATGAGATTCTGCTCTTCCGCCGTCTGAGCCGCGAAGACCTCACGCGTATCGTCACAGTGCAAATAGGCCGCTTGCAGCAATTGCTAACCGATAAAAATATCACGCTCGAATGCACGCCAGCGGCGCTGGAATGGCTGGGTAATCGCGGTTACGACCCCGTCTATGGCGCACGGCCACTTAAGCGCCTGATCCAGCGCAGTCTGCAAAATCCGTTGGCGGAATTGATTCTCGCCGGCAAGGTGCTCGACGGGCAGACGGTCTATGCGGATGTGGCGGATGGAGAACTTATCCTCCGCGACCATCCGGTGGTGGAACCGTCATTGCGGCTGATAAAATCGTCACCGTAGCCACTGGACCGAAGGAGCGAAAGTATCCTCCTAAGCTGTAGAAATTCAAAGCGCTGACGGGTGGCGTTTCTGACTTTGGCTCCCAGGCGGTTGCATTGAGGCATCGCATTTTCTTCGGGCCGTCCAGTTTACAAGGCACTGCCTGCGTTACGCTTCGTAGAATGTATAATTAAGAGCAAACCCAGCCCGTAGAGTAGGGGTGGTTACCACCGCGCCGCCAGTCGACTGGTGTCAAGTTAACGAATGAATAGCAAACCAGGTGAGGACCTCTACCTCTCACTCACTCCTGAAGAGGACTTGTACCGGTAGACGGCTCACTGCTTTGACCATGGCAGGAGGAGATCGCCAGTAGCACGTGATGAAACTGAACGCTGCTGGACAGGACGAAAATACAAATC
>CAYOGS010000060.1:0-622 GCA_964403435.1 uncultured Rhodospirillales bacterium
GTCGCCCATCGTGACGAGGGTCCCGGGGAAGAGGCACTGATCCGTGTCGCCGACGACGAGGAGGTTGCGGTGCTCGGCCGCGAGCATCTGGACGAGCTCCCACTGGGCGAGGTTGGTGTCCTGGAACTCGTCGACGAGCACGTGGGTGAACCGCTGCTGCCAGCGGGCGAGCACGTCGGGGTGCTCGCGGAACAGGCGCACGATCTCGATCAGGATTTCGCTGCGCGGGCCGTTCTTGCCATCGGAAATATTTTCGACCCAGAAGCTGAGCTGAAGGTTGATGGCGCTGTCGCCAAAGAAATCGGCAGAAATGATTGGGCCGTATATATCGCCCTGCGCGCCATAATTACTCTCGCCACCAGCACGTGTGCCGACGCGGCGATTGCCGAGTTGGCCGGGCAAGCCGTGCGCGGCGACGCTGCTGCAATTGCCAGGGTAACCGACCATACCCGGATCGCAAGGATAGCCCGGGCAGACATCTGGCACCGCCAAAGGCGAGCAACAGGCGCCTACAGAAACATTTGGCAAATTGGAGACCGCGAGATTATTGGCCGGCAATGGCGTAGCACCGGGATTGAGTGGGTTCATCGGCGTCAACTGGCTGAGGAACGCGCCCCATTCC
>CAYOGS010000060.1:632-5509 GCA_964403435.1 uncultured Rhodospirillales bacterium
TTCCTGCTCTGTGCGCCAAGGCACGAAATAATCCAAGTTACCGTCGTTGATGACCGAGCGACAGATTTCCGCTGAAGAAGTCGGACAAGTGGTGCTGTAGCCGCACTCCGTCGCCTTGACTGTGATGCGCTCACCGCGTCCAAGTTTGCTGCAATTGGGCTGTTGCACACCGTTCTGATCCGGGCAGCCATTATCCACGAGTTGCGCCATGGCGGCGGGGGATAGAGCAAGCGCCAGCGCCAAAAGCGCCGCGCGACAGGAACGAAGCAAAATCGCATCAAACATCGGCGCACCTGTGGCTCTGTGTTGGCTGTTGCCCTGCGGTTCGGCGCGGACAACTCGCCTCGATCGCAAGTCTAGCAAGATTGCGATAACTGGCAATAATTACCGCCAGGAAACGGTTAAGATTTCGTTGACTTGCCGAGTTCGGACAGTTGTTTTTGCACGGCCAGCAATTGCTCCTGCAGGACATGCATTTGGCGTTCAGTGGTGCTTTGCACCATTTGTTGCATCTGCTGTGCCTGCTTCACACCCTCACCGAAGGGCTTGCCGAACATGCTCATGGTCTTTTCGAACATGGCCAGGTTCTGCCGCCCTAGATCTTCCAGGTTCTGGAACGGGAAGATGCCGCCAAAGGCATTCTGCACATAGCTGCCAAATTTTTCCTGGTTTTCGGTCAAAGTCTTGATCGAGTGGTCAAGATAGGGCGGTACCAGCCAACCCATGTTATTGCCGTAGAAACTAATGATCTGGCGTAGGAAGTTGGTTGGCAGCAGGTTTTCGCCGCTCTTACCTTCTTCTTCCACAATGATCTGGGTTAGCACACCGCGGGTGAGGTCTTCGCCAGTTTTCGCGTCATAGACGTTGAACTCAGTGCCTTCCTTAACCATGGCCGCCAGGTGATCCAGCGTCACATAGGAACTGGTGGCCGTATTATATAGCCGCCGATTCGCGTACTTCTTGATTGTGACGCTATGCTTCGGCTTATCGTTAGCGGCGGGGGCTGCGGGCTCTTCGGTGACATCGGTCATGAAGCGGTTCCTGCATGGTAAGTTGTGCGGCGGGAGCTAACGCTATAGCAGGTTTTTTTTGCACTTGCCAAGAGCCTTACGGTGGCGGAATGTTCCGCAACATTATTTCACCCGCTCACCGGACAAGATGACGCAGCCTACCCCTGATGCAGCGGCAACCAGCCCCGCCGACCTTGCCGCCGCCGCCTTTGATTTATGGCAGCAGCAATGGGAATTGCTGCGCGGCGACCCAGCGCTGGTGCAAGATTTGCAGTTGCTGCTCGACCATTTCGGCCGCAGCATGGCTGCCGTGATGTCGCAGCATAACCCGGCGCCCGCCCAAGGAGGCCCTCATGCCGCCGCCCCCGCCGACAGGTCCGCACCCGCTGCCACTGCATCTGGGGCTGGCCGGTCTGATCTGGCTGAGTTGGCCGCTGCTGTGGCTGCGCTTACAGACCGCGTTACCACCCTCGAAACCAAGTTGGCACCCCAGCCTGCAGCAAAAAGCCGTCAGCCTGGCGGCCGCAAGCGCAAAACTCCCACCTGAAGTCTGGTCTCAGGCACTCGTTGCCGAGGGCTTGCGACGCTATGGCGATTACCTGACCGGGCTCAAACGTTACCGTGCCCAGCCGCAGCCACGCAGCCGAGAAGCCGCCCCTCTCCTGCAGCAAAGCGGCACGAGCCAACTGCTGGACTACGCGCCGCAGCCCGGCACAGGCAGGCCGGCTTTGCTCGTCATCCCCTCGCTGGTCAACCGGCCGGATATTCTTGATTTGGAGGAACAGCACAGTTTGCTGCGCTGGCTGGCTGGGCAAGGCATCCGGCCGCTCCTGGTTGACTGGGGTCGACCAACTCAGACCGATACCGACCTGACACTGGCGGATTACCTACAGCGGTTGCAGCAATTTCTGGCCACGGCGCAGCAAAAAGCGGGTGGGGCGGTGCATCTGTTCGGACATTGCCTCGGCGGTAATTTGGCCCTCGCGCTTGCCGCACTCGCGCCGCAGCAATGCCGTAGCCTAATCTTCTGCTCAACGCCTTGGGACTTCCATGCTGGTGACCCAGCCATCCGTCAGCAAGGTGCGTTGCTCTGGCAAACTCTGGCGCCGGCACTGCCACCGGACGCACTGGTGCCGTCAGTATTGCTGCAAACTCTCTTTACTTTGCTGCAGCCGCTGCAGGTGACCGACAAATTCCGCCGCCTCAACCGGGTGCCGGACGGTTCACCGCTATTACAGCATTTCTGCCGGGTCGAGCATTGGTTGAACGATGGCGTGGCGTTGCCGCGTCCCGTCTTCGCGGAAATCATGCAAGACTGGTATGGCGCTAATCTGCCCTGCCAGGGCGGATGGATGGTCAAGGGGCGCGCCATCCTGCCGCAAAATTTACGGCTGCCCTGCCTCGTTGCTGTGCCGGAGCAAGACCATATCGTACCGCCGGTTTCAGCCTTGGCGCTTGCACGACAGGTGCCGGGTGCCATAGCCTATACGGCGCCGCTGGGGCATATTGGTATGATCATCAGCCGCCGCGCCCCGGCGTCGAGCTGGCGCCGCTTCGCGGCGTTCATTAAGGAGCAGCATCGCAGCCATGACTGAGCAAAACGTTTTTCCGCCCGCAGCCAACGCCAGTGTCAACGCGGCACAATATCAGGCGCTGTACACGTCGTCCGTCACCGAACCGGAAAAATTCTGGGCGGAGCAAGGTCAAAGGCTTGACTGGATCAAGCCTTTTAGCCTCGCCATGAATGCCAGCTTCACCGGAGATGTCAGCATCAAATGGTTCGAGGATGGGGTGTTGAACGCCGCCGTGAACTGCCTAGATCGGCACTTGCCGCTGCGCTCCAAGCAAACCGCGCTGATCTGGGAAGGCGACAATCCGGCCGAAAGCCGCCAGATCAGCTACGGAGAATTGCAGGCCGAAGTTTGCCGGCTGGGTAACGTGCTGCGGGCGCGCGGCGTCCAGAAGGGCGACCGCGTGACGCTCTATCTGCCGATGATCCCGGAAGCGGTCTATGCCATGCTGGCCTGTGCCCGCATCGGCGCCGTACATTCGGTGGTGTTCGGCGGCTTTTCACCTGAGAGCCTGAAAGACCGGATTCTGGATTGCGGCGCCAAACTGGTCATCACAGCCGATTACGGCGTGCGTGGCGGCAAGCGCGTCCCGCTGAAGCACAACACCGACCTGGCGCTGAAACATTGCCCCGAGGTTACGGACGTTTTGGTGGTGCGGCGCACTGGCGAGAGCATTGATTGGGTCGCGGGACGCGACCACTGGCTCCATGAAATGATGGCGACGGCAAGCCCTGAATGTGCGCCAGAGCCGATGGGTGCCGAAGACCCGCTCTTTATTCTTTACACCTCCGGTTCAACCGGCAAGCCGAAGGGTTTGCTGCACACCACTGGCGGCTATTTGCTCTATGCAGCCATGACGCACCAGATGGTCTTCGATTATCGCGAGGGTGAGGTCTATTGGTGTACGGCGGATGTCGGTTGGGTGACTGGACATAGCTATATTGTCTATGGCCCGCTGGCCAATGGCGCCACCACGCTCATCTTCGAAGGCGTGCCGAACTATCCAGATTCGTCACGTTTCTGGCGCGTGGTGGACAAGCACAAAGTGAATATTTTCTACACAGCTCCCACCGCCATTCGCGCGTTGATGCGGGAAGGCGAAGCGCCGGTGAAGGCGACCAGCCGCAGCAGCCTGCGGTTGCTTGCCACTGTGGGCGAGCCCATCAATCCCGAAGCCTGGCTGTGGTATCACCGCGTGGTCGGCGATAGCCGCTGTCCGGTGATTGACACCTGGTGGCAGACGGAGACGGGCGGGCACATGATCACGCCCCTGCCCGGCGCGACGACGTTGAAACCCGGCTCTGCGACTTTGCCCTTCTTCGGTGTGCAGCCGGTGCTCGTGGACAATGACGGCAAGGAAATTGAAGGATCCGGTGAAGGCAATCTCTGCCTTGCCACCAGCTGGCCGGGACAGGCGCGCACCATCTGGGGTGACCATACCCGCTTTGTGCAAACCTATTTCAGCAGTTTCCCAGGCAAATATTTCACTGGCGACGGCTGCCGGCGGGACGATGACGGTTATTATTGGATCACCGGCCGGGTGGACGATGTTATCAACGTCGCCGGCCATCGGCTCGGCACCGCGGAGATTGAAAGCGCCTTCGTCGCCCACCAACTCGTGGCGGAAGCCGCGGTGGTCGGCTATCCGCACGACATTAAAGGCCAAGGCATCTATGCTTATGTGACGCTTAAACAGGGCGTCACGGCGGATGACCCGCTGCGGCATGAATTGGTCAATTGGGTGCGGCAGCAAATTGGTCCCATTGCTACGCCGGATGTGATTCAGTGGGCGCCGGGGCTGCCTAAGACACGCAGCGGAAAAATCATGCGGCGCATTCTGCGTAAAATCGCGGCTAACGAAATTGACAGCCTGGGCGATACATCCACGCTGGCCGATCCGGCTGTGGTGGATTCTTTGGTTAAAGAACGCTGCCCCTCATAAGACTTGCGGCCTGACCGGATACCACCATTTGCGCTTGACGGTGGGATGTAGAAACCGCGAAGCTGATAAGCATTGAGCGAGATTGAGTTGGCTGATGGATTTTCGTTGTCCGTTATTGAAACTGCTGAAAGCCGCTGGCTGGGAACTGGTGCGGCATGGCGACCGGCATGATGTGTTCCAAAATCCCTAACACCCAGGTTCATTGACTGTGCCGCGCAAATTGGGACTGCCGCATTGGCGTCCATGGCCAGCTTAACGGCCAACAGTGTTTTAATGTCTCCTTTGCCCGAGCATCTCTCCAATCACATTGCGCGATTTTGCAATGTGGATTTAGCCAAGACTGTAAACAAAGAT
>CAYOGS010000060.1:5519-9265 GCA_964403435.1 uncultured Rhodospirillales bacterium
GGTTCATTGACTGTGCCGCGCAAATTGGCCGACCGCAATCTTGGCAACCGCCTGCTCAAAATCGCCGGCGTGCGGCACCGCAAGCTTTAATTTATGAAAAAGACACCAGGCAGCCAAGACCACGCGCACCGCAAGTCTGCAGGAAATTCTTCAGGCTCAAAAAATTTTCTGTGAGATACTCTTTCATGTCGTCGGTGTTCCGCGCCCAGGCATCACCCAGATAGACCTGCTTCATCGCCACTGGATCAAATTGCGCTAGAATATCCTCGGCGGTAACCAGCGCCAGTGCATTCGCAAATACTGCCAGATCGCGGCTGTGCCAGGCCAAGGCCGGACCGTAGCCAAGATCTATTTTGCCGACTGGCGTGCCGCCTTCGAAAAAATTCGGCACTTTGTCGCCGACGATTTTCTTCAGACAGAAATTGATGCCGTCCCAGGATTTATCCAAATCCATGTCCGGTACCGCCGGGTCGGGCGACGGCAGCGGCGGCGGCAGGGATGGTTTTTCCGTCGCTGGCTTTGCACCAAATAACTTGGCCAGTAGTCCTGGTTTTTGGTTCTGACCCGTGGCCTGCCAATAGGTGTCCGCATCGTCCGGAGCTAGCAGCCGCCATATGAGCGGCGGGTTAGCCAGCAATTGGTCAATCACGTTATCAGATACCGCCTGTGCGCCGCAACAGATGCCCATGCCGCCCTCCTCAAGTTATGACTGCTTGGCTTTGCTCTCATCTGCCACGAAATAGCGCGGCTGCGTTGCCTGGCGCGCATCAATGATGCTGCGGCGCACGGCACGGGTGCGGCTGAACACCTCATGCAACATGGCGCCATCGCCCTTGCGGATAGCTTTTTGTAGCTCCGTCAAATCCTCATTGAAACGTTGGATGACATCCAGCACCGCCTCGCGGTTGTTCAGGAAAACATCGCGCCACATCACGGGATCGCTGGCGGCAATACGAGTGAAATCGCGGAAACCGCCCGCGGAATATTTGATCACTTCTTGCTGTAGTTCCGTCGCCAGATTCGTTGCCGTATCCACGATGCTGTAGGCGATCAGATGTGGCAAATGCGAGGTGATGGCTAGCACTTGATCATGATGCGCCGGCTCCATCGCCTCAACGCGCGAACCGAGCGCCTGCCAAAGGGCGGCCAGTTTCGCGGCCATGGTGGGGTCGCCGTCCGGCAATGGCGTATAGAGATAATACCGGCCTTCAAAGAGTTCGGGGAAGCCGGCATCCGGCCCGGAATGTTCAGTGCCAGCGATGGGGTGGCCAGGCACGAAATGCACACCTGGCGGCAAATGCGGCCGCACCGCAGCGATGACGGATTGCTTGGTGGAACCAACATCGGTCACTAAGGCGCCCGATTGCAAACCCGGCGCTATGGCGGCGGCCACCGAGCCCACTGCGCCCAACGGCGTACAAATCATGACCAGGTCAGCAGCGCGTACGGCGGCGGCGGCATCGGCCTGATAATGATCGCCGAGCGCAAGTTCGCGCGCCCGTGCCAGATGCTGCGCGTTTGTATCAGCTATGCTAATGGCACCAACCAGGCCTTTCTGGCGTAAGGCACGTGCCAGAGAAGAGCCGATAAGGCCAATGCCAATGATGGCTGCGTGTTGGAAATGATGGGTCATGATGGGATAAGACAGGGTACAGGTTTCCGTTTGGGTGGCGGAGCGAAGCATGTCTGGCAGTGGCATTCAACTGTTAAGCGCAAAACAGTGTAACGATTGCCCCATCCGGCTAAAACAACCGCCAGACACCATACCATGCCGCAACGTTAACCTTTTCCGGCGATTGAATTACCCGCAATATTAAACGGCCTTCGAAACGGCTTGACATCCAACCCACCCTGTCACTAATTTGCCGCGCAGTAAGCCGGCCTGTGAGCCGTCTGTGATGCAAGGATTACGGTTATGAAAATCGCCAACTCTCTGCGCTCTCTGAAGAAGCGCGACGCCAATTGCCGGATTGTCCGGCGTAAGGGGCGCGTCTATGTTATTAACAAGAAAAACCCCCGCTATAAGGCGAGACAGGGTTGAGCCGTTGAGTCCAAGTCCTTTCTACGGGTTTGGATATTACTTTCGACCGCGGCATGTTAAGAAAGTCTCCATCGAGTAGCCGGAGATTTTTCTGTGGGTTCGAAGCTATCAAATATCGGTCAACAGCCGTTTGCACCTTTGGTCTGGGGGCTGGAGCTGGGGATTCCTCCGCAACGTCGGGTGGCGCTCAGCCGGCTGGAACGCCCTATTACATCTTATGCAGAGTATGCCAAACTCGACCTGCCGGTCATTATTGGCCAATTAGCGCCTGATCAGCAAAAGAGTTTTGTGGCCTTGGCCGCCCAGCCGGAAATGCGTTCCGACGCCAACACTAACCATACCGATGTCCGCGCCGGTTTTGGCTCGGTCGCAAACCACCTTACGGCTAAACCTGAACTGCAGACGCTGCGTCCCATCGTCTCCGATATCTTGCAATTTGATCGCGACACCTTCAAAGACAAACTGCTCGGCGTGGAACTCTATGTGGTACGCGATACGCCAGGCCCGAACAAAGCCCTGGCGCCGGCCTGGCACCGCGACAAGCATTACGGTGTCGTGCATCGCAACTGGTCAAATTATTTCAACGACGCCTTACCGCCACGCCGTTATTACACCGTGCGTAGCGCGGCGCCGATGGAAATCATCCGCGACCAGGCCGGTGCCACGCCAGACGGACGCGCGTTAATGGCGAATATTGAGCAGCGCACCGACCAAAACGCGCTGTCTTACCAGACCTGGCTACGCACCGTGAAAGAAGCAGGTTATTACCTGCACCCCAAACCGTTTGATGTCGTGTTGACCACCGGCGAGGCGACTTTGCACAAATCGCACCAGCCTGAGCAACCGACGCCTTCCGCCTATCTGCAAATTCGTATCCTGTCCGAGGCGGAGAAGCCACCGACCCTGCGCCAGCGTTTTGGCCGTTTGCTCAGTGGATTGCAGCGAGATTGAGGCTGTGAGCCGCACGACGCAGCTTGGCGAATTGACTAACCCAGCGTCTTGCCATGAACCGTCATGGTAATGAAAGCGGCATCGGCTGGCCGTACGAGATTGCCGACCTTCCGTCCATCTCCCATCAGCACATGGTCAAGAGCAGATGTCTTGCCATCGGCACCATCAGAAAATTGCGGGTGGCGATACAGCGCACCAGAAACGCCCAGCCCACTGCCGCGCACTATAAAGCTTTCTGGATTGATCGACGTTGTCTGTTCCGCCGCATCAGTAGGCATCCCGATGGCATACTGCCGACTCCGCGTCACCAGGGCCTGCGCCGTCACGCCAAATTGGTCGCTAATCGTTCCGTCTTTAATTGTGAGGATAACATCTTGTCCGGGTTCGTGCCGCTTGTCAGCCATGATTTGCCTCATGTATATGTTCAAAATTGAATAGGCGTATGTTCAATATGGAAACTTCGTAGAAGCTATACGCCAAAAAAACGAAACTAAAAGGCACAAATCCCTTAACTATGACCTCTTCGATTTGTGTCAAGGCTACTGTAGCCCCTAAGGACAGAGCTCATATACCGGCGAAAAAAAGTAGAACGCGAAGTGGCCGATAAAGGCTCACTTTCGACGAAGCGTCCAAAATCAGCAGCCACATCGCCTGGCTGAACCTGCCGGCATAAGACAGAGCTTTTTACCATTTTTCTGCCTCTGGGTTTTGATCGCCGTTCCGTCTACACGGCCATGAGCGTGTGATCCAGGTA
>CAYOGS010000061.1:0-1398 GCA_964403435.1 uncultured Rhodospirillales bacterium
GACGCAGCCACTGGGTGTGGCCAAAGCCTTAGCGGCGCTGACCAAGCGCGAGGGCGTGCAACTGGTGATCATGGGCAAGCAGGCGATTGACGATGATTGTAATCAGACTGGCCAGATGTTGGCCGGTTTGCTGGGTTGGCCGCAAGGCACTTTTATTTCCAAGCTGACGCTCGACGGTGGTAAGCCCGTGGTCGTGCGCGAGATTGACGGCGGTCTGGAGACCGTGGAGCTGTCTCTGCCGGCTGTGCTGACCACCGATCTGCGGCTCAACACGCCGCGCTATGCTACACTGCCGAATATTATGAAGGCGAAGAAGAAGCCGATGGATAGCGTAACAGCGGCGGAGCTCGGCGTGGATCTGACGCCACGGCTCAAGACGCTGAAGGTGACGGAGCCGCCGGTGCGGCAGGCCGGCATCAAGGTGCCGGATGTGGCCACGCTCGTGGAGAAATTGCGGACAGAAGCCAAAGTGATTTGAGGCCAAATGAAAACGCTGGTTATTGCTGAACATGACAATTTAACACTGCAGTCGGCTACACTGAATGCCCTAGGCGCGGCCGCGCAGCTGGGGCTGCCAGTGACGCTGCTGGTGGCAGGGCATAATTGTGCCGGCGTCGCTCAACAGGCGGCGCAAGCAGCCGGTGTGGCCCAGGTGCGGCTGGCGGATGCTGCCGCCTATGCCGATGCCGCCCCTGAAGCGCTGGCAGGCTTGATCGTCGCCCAAGCAACTGAATTCAGCCACATTCTGGCCGCGGCGACAGCGGCAGGCAAAAGCCTGTTGCCGCGCGTGGCTGCCTTGCTGGACGTGGCGCAGGTTTCGGACATCACCGCCGTCATCAACTCCGATACGTTTGTGCGCCCCATCTATGCAGGCAATGCACTCGCCACGGTACAGAGCCAGGACACAATCAAAGTCATCACGGTACGTGCGACTGCGTTTGCAGCCGTGGCGGATAGCGGCGGCAATGCACCCGTTGAGAACTTGGCTCCCGTGACGGTCGTGGTGTCCGCAAGTCGGCGCCTGGGGCAGGAATTGTCGCAGTCTACGAGGCCAGATTTAACGGCGGCGCGCGTGATCGTCTCCGGCGGGCGAGGCCTGGGTAGCGCTGATAATTTCAAACTGATCGAGGCGCTGGCCGATCGGCTGGGGGCGGCGGTAGGTGCCTCGCGTGCGGCGGTGGATGCGGGGTATATTGCCAACGACTATCAGGTTGGACAGACCGGCAAGATTGTGGCGCCGGAACTCTATATCGCGGTTGGCATTTCCGGCGCTATCCAGCATTTGGCTGGGATGAGAAACAGCAAGGTCATCGTTGCCATCAACAAAGACCCTGATGCTCCCATTTTTGGCGTGGCGGATTATGGGCTGGTGGCCGATTTGTTCAATGCAGTACCAGA
>CAYOGS010000061.1:1408-9256 GCA_964403435.1 uncultured Rhodospirillales bacterium
GAGCAAACGACAGCGTTAAGCAAGTAAATTCCTGGCGCAGGCTTGACCGAAAGGGCAAACGGCGGCACAGTGCCGACCGGATTGTTTTGCAGCGCAGCAAGCGGGAGCCACCATGCAGCAGCAGGAATTTGATACCCTCATCGCACCATTCTATCAGGCTGTGGAGCAGGGGTGCATGCGGATCGTTGCCGCCGGCAACGACCCGGTCGCGGTCATCACGATGATGACGGAGTTCGTAATCTCCGGGCGGAAATACGAGCTTTCGGTGCGCAACGGCAGCGATATGAATAAATATCGTTTCTGGCTGGGCGTGAATGTGAGCCGATTATTCTTTATTGCGAATCTGGCCGATATAGATACCGAAACGGCGAAGAAAAAATTTCATATCACGTTCGGCGGGGCGGAGCGCTGCGGCTGGGTCATCAATTACGAGCCGATTTCTAAGGGCGTCGCCATCGTCGGCATGTGCGATGTCGGTGACGATTATACTACCGTCGAGGATGATTTGTGCATTCTGCCGATCGCTGGAAATGACGGTGTGCGCGTCAAGCCGGAACTGACCCGTAAGGGCCTGTTCTGGGCGACCGATATTTGTCTCATGGTGCAATCACTGCTCCGCACCTGCGAACGCGAAGGCGTTCGCTCCCATAACCTGCCGCCGGCACCGCTCTGACGGGAAGGTCATGGAAGAATGCGCCGATGGTAGCCCCGGGCTGACGCTGGTCCTGGGCGGTGGTCCAGCCGGCGCTGCCTGCGCACTGTGGCTCCATCAGTTGGGGTGTCCGGTGCTTTTACTGGAAAAAAGCGCCCAATGTGGTGGCCTCCAGCAATATAGTCCCTATGAAAATCTTTGGTTGCCCGGCTTGTCCCACCGTAAAGGGGAGGAGGTAGCATTTAGTATTAATGCGCAACTGTGTGAGCGCGGCATCCCCCACCGTTGCGGTGTTACGGTGCGGCGTGTGTTGCAGCAGGTAGGCGGTGGCGTACGACTGGTCACGGATGCGGGTCCGGCATTTACCGGCGCTATCTTGGTGTTGGCTACCGGAGCGCGGTTTCGCACTGGCGGATTTAGGCCAAGCGACAGACTGGCCATCGGACCTGGAAAACCCATCGAGGCAATTGATGTCAAGGGGCGGCGCGTAGCGGTATTGGGCGGTGGCGATAATGCTTGTGACCAGTATTTGTTCGCGCTCAACCGCGGCGCCAGTAGCTGCAAGATATTCGCCCGTCATCTCCGGGCGCAGAAGAAGCTGCGCGATTTGGTGCCGGTCGAGGACATTCGGATCGGCGCCTATAGCGTGGATCAAGAGTTTATGACGGTCAATGCAATACCGTTTGACGTGATCAGCGTGCAATATGGCTATGAACCCGTCGTGCCGGATGGGCTGGAAGATCTGCAGCGCAACGCTGAAGGTTTCGTTCTGGCAGACCATTGGGGGCAAACGAATATTGAAGGGCTCTATGCCGTGGGTGAAGTAGCGCAGACGTTTCACCCATGCGTCGCGACGTCCTTCGCGCACGGCATCCAGGCCGCCAAAGCCATTCAGCGTCGACTGGGGTTGTGAGCTGCATGCTTATCAGCATTATCACGCCTTGCTATCGAGCGGAGTCCTTCGTTGGCCGCATGGTGCGCAGCCTGCAAACGCAGACTTATACCGATTGGGAAGCAGTGCTGGTTGCCGATGACGGCGTCGATTACGAGCCTGTGCTTCGAGCACAAGGTTTACAGGACAGCCGGTTGCGTTTCGCTAGCACCGGTCATGTTAAATCTGGCTGCCATCATGGGCGCAATGTTGGACTGGAAGTGGCGAAAGGTGATTTTATCACTTTTCTTGATGCCGATGATGCGTATCTACCGCGGCGGCTTGAGGTGCTACTCCCTATCGCAATGCAACACGGGGCGGCGGCTGACAATCTGGTGGTGTTAGACGATGCTAGTGGGCAATTCCTGCGCCATCCGCTTGATCCAGCCACCGACGCCAAGCAGGTTACGGCGGAAGACATGTTTAACTTGCACACGCCGATGTTTCCGCTGACCCGCCGCGATTGCAACTTGACCCGGCTCCCGGGCGTAGAGTTCTGCGAAGACATCATCGGCAACCTACGATTGATGGAACTGATCGGTCCAGTGCCGCTGGTGCCGGAACCACTGATGGAATATCGGGTGGTCATGAGCTCAATGTGCCATAATCCGGATGCAGCGCAACATTTCGACACGGCTTATACTGCCTACATTGAACGGCTGACCACGGGGGACGGGTTTGGTCTTCAAACTTATCGCGCTTTGGCTCTGCAGGGGTTTCGTTATAAGCAGTTACTCAACCGGGCGTTCGCGGTGGCAAGTCAGAATCACTCTGCACTGACGTTTCAGGATTTTGTCCTGCGTGGGATTTTGCCGTTCAGGGCACTTCCGGCCTGATACCGAAGAGTGCGGTCCCCAGACGAACCTGGGTGCTGCCACAGGCGATGGCGACTTCAAAATCGGCGCTCATACCCATGCTACGTTCCGGCAATCCATGGGTATCGGCGAGGTAGGTTAACTGCTCAAAATATTGACGCGGGTCTTGACCAAAGGGCGGAATGCACATCAACCCCACGACGGGCAAATGCAGGCGTTCGCGACAGTCGTGGAGAAAAGAGGGAAGTGCCTCTGGGGCGATGCCGGCCTTTTGCGTTTCGGCTGCTAGATTGACCTCGATCAAAAGTGATGGGCGGCGGTTATATCTGGCCATGGCTTGCGCCAATGCCTCGGCAAGCTTCAGCCGATCCAAGGTGGCAATGCTGTCAAACAGACGCACCGCTTCGGCAGCTTTATTCGTTTGCAGCGGGCCGATGAGCTGCAGGTGAAGGTCTGGCCAAGTTGCGCGTAGTGGCGTGAATTTTGCCGCGGCTTCTTGAACGCGATTTTCACCAAAAAGGCGCTGGCCGGCGGCATAAGCCAAATGTACGGCTTCGGCCGGCTGGGTCTTGCTGACGGCGACAAGCGCGACAGCGTCGGGCGGGCGCTCCGCCAGTGCCGCTGCTGTAGCCAGGCGGGTGCGGAGGCGAAGCAGGTTTTCGGCAATGGTTTCCACTACTCAGCTCGTGTTTGGATTTCGGCTTTCTGCAAGGCAAGACTTAACCAATATGCAGTATCCAGGCGTGCAAGCAAATATCTGCTTTTTTTGCAGGCGCGTATCTGCCATGTTTTTGCTTCCAGCATCAAAGAGGGCGCTATGGCACGACAAACGCAGATCGGTATTATTGAAGCTGGCCGTCCATCAGACGCGGTGTTGGAAACTTATGGCGACTTTCCCAAAATGTTTGCCGCCTATTTTAAGGCGGCCGAACAGTTTAGTTATAAAGTTTATCCGGTGGCCGAGCAGAACCCGTTTCCAGAGCCGACTACCTGCCAAGCCTGGATTATCACCGGCTGGGGTCTATGAAGATCACCCTTGGTTGCCACCCTTGATGGATTTCATTCGCACTGTGATCTCGGCAAAAGTTCCGATGCTTGGCATTTGCTTTGGCCATCAAGCCATGGCGCAGGCGATGGGGGGGCGTGTGGAGAAATCGCCGAGTGGCTGGGGGCTCGGATTGCATGAATACGTGTTGACCGAGACTGGTCAAAAGATTTTCCCGCAACGGTTGAAATTGCGACTGCCAGCATCGCACCAAGATCAGGTCGTCGTGCCACCGCCGCAGAGCACTGTCCTTGCATATTCAGAGTTCTGTCCTTACGCCGCTTTATCCTATGGCGAGACGGCTCTTTCACTGCAGCCCCATCCGGAATTCACCGACGATTGCATCAAATTGTCAATCGCCTATAGGCGCGAGAAGGCGTTGGTTCCGGAGCACGCCGCGGCCGATGGCTTAGCAAGCTTCACCCACCTTCGGAGCGATGCAGAGGCGCTGGAGTCGGTATTGGAGCGCTTCCTCGGACAGGCGGCTTAGAAGTATCACTATATATGGTGAGCGGACATACACGCTCACATTCACTCAAACAACTTCGCTCCAGGTCTGCTCTCTGGTGGGAGCTATTCTGTAATCCGCGATTTGAAGGATTTCCAATTCTTGCGTGCCGGTTTGGGGGGCTGTGCTGTCGCCGTGCATCCGGGTGCCATCCAGCGGTAGTCGCTGGCCGCTATCTCTGCGCGAGCTGCGGCTAAATCATCCTGAAAAGCGGATTGTGCCTGAAGTTTCTGCCAGATAAGTGCGCCTAGCACCCGGCCACCCGTCAGGTCATGTGGCGTGTGTACGCCTGCCAGCACGCGCCGGTTGGCGATACGCCCGGCTTGATGTTGCAAAACGAAATGCGCCTCTGGTACCAAGCTGCCCAACAGATTTGCCAAAACAAGGCTAGTGCTGGTGTGGCCGCTGGGATAAGCAAAGTTTTTGGGGTGCAGAGCCGGTACCAACAGCTTGACCCGTTTATCAGCCACATACGGACGCGGCAGATGCCAATGATCCTTGGCCTGCTTGGTCACGGCTTTGCTGTCTGAGGTGACATTATCCAGAAGGACGAAAGTCTTGGGAAGCTTTACACGGGAGAAATTTGGTCCCAACACGTCGGTCAAAATGTCAGGGCGCAGCCTGTGTTCGTAGCGTGCTGCTGCTATTTCATGCGGGGCGGCGTATTTTTGAATCTGGATGATTTTGCCAATGTCGCTCTTCCAGGACTTCGCCTTCACTTTGGGCGGTTTTGGCAACTGCTTGTAGGCCACGCTGGCCGGTGTCAAATAGACAAAGCGCGGCTTCTCTTCCTGCTCCGGGGCCACAGAAGTTGGCAAGGCCACTGCCGGCTGGTTCGCGCTGAACGCTGATCCACAAGGTAGCAAGGCGGCGAACAGCAAACCGATGATAAACGCAGTATGACGCAAAGGCAGCATGTCCGCACTCCGTGAAGGAGCCGCTTTGCTGCACAAGAACGGGGCAGCGCAACGGCGTGAACTGACGCTCTCACAATCAAGAGACTTCGTAATCTAACGAAGCGGTGCCAAGAAATAAACTGCCTTGTTGTGGCCGTCGCAGATTTTTCTGCACAGCTAAATTCGATGCGTTATACAAGGTTCATGCGGATTCTTCACATCATGGCCGGTAAAGGCAATGGCGGCGCCGAAACCTATGCCGCCGACATGATGCAGGCGCTGCATGAGCAGGGCGTCACGCAACAGGCTGTGCTGCATCCGCGGCAGGGGCGTTTAACCGAAGTGCGCGGGGCAGGGGTGCCAGTGGATATGGTGGTTCTGCAATGGCCGCTGCTGCCGTTGCAGCGGGCACGGTTGCGGCGGCTGATCGCAGACTGGCAGCCGGACCTGGTCCATTGTTGGATGCGTCGTGCCGCGAGCCTGTTGTCGGCGCTGCCGGTGCCGGCCATTGGTTGGTTTGGGGGCTATTATGATGTGGCCCACTTTCCACATTGCAGCCATTTTATAGGCGTGACGCCTGACATCGTTCAACACCAGCGTGATCAGGGCGTGGCAGAGGGGCGTAGCTTTTTCGTGCCGACTTTCCCAGTGACCGAGGCGTCGAATACACCGTTGGATCGTGCCACGCTGGGCACGCCAGCGGGGGCGACCGTGCTGCTCGCACTTTCCCGCCTGCATCCAAAAAAAGGTCTGGATACGTTGGTGCAGGCAATGAAAGACTTGCCCGATTGTGTGCTGTGGTTGGCTGGTGACGGACCGATGCGCGAGACGTTACAGTCGCATGCCGCGCAGCGCGGCGTGACCGAGCGGGTGAAATTCCTGGGATGGCGCACCGACCGTGGTACGCTGCTAGGCGCCGCCGATATCTGTGTGCTGCCTTCGCGCTACGAGCCGTTCGGTACCGTGATGCTGGAAGCTTGGGCGAGCGGCACGCCGCTCGTGGCAGCGGCGGCGGCCGGGCCAGCCGCCTTCGTGCAGCACGGCGAGAACGGGCTGCTGGTGCCGGTCAATGATCCCAAGGCGTTGGCTCAGGCCATCCGGCAATTACGCAATGACCCGGTCTTGCGGGCACGACTGGTGCAGGGCGGGGCCGCCAGTTATCAGGCGCAGTTCACGCGGTCGGCTGTGACGGCTCGGATGCTAGAGGTTTACAGACAGATTTTGGCGACGGGACGCTGATGTCGTGGTCTCTTACAGCGGCGGCGAATTTGCGGCTTCAATCACAGCTGCTTGCCTGTTGTTTCGCTTTCGCAATGACTATCGGATTCGTGGCCGGCGGCAGTTTGGCGTTGTGCGGTATCTCTGGCGCTATCATGCTCTATGCGCTTGAAACCCTGAGACAGAAAAGACTCATGCCGCTTCAGTCTGCGGCGTGGATTTTCGGGGGCACTTTTCTCCTGTTGGTCATGCTTGGGAACTTCACGGCGCTCGCGCCCGAGCGTTCCTGGCCGATGAGTTGGCGGCTGCTGACGATTGTGATCCCGCTTATGCTGTTCTTCCAGCAACGTACGGCGCCGTTAAAGTTGCCCGATTGGCTGCTGCGGTTGCTGCCGTGGAGTTGCTTGGCCTGTCTCGTGCTTGTGCTGCTGGATATGCTGACTGGGGGCGCTTTGTTGCTGGCTTTAATCAAGGGCAAGCATGAGCGTCTGATCTACTATAACCGAGGCCTGAGCTACGGTGCGGTGCTGATATGGCCGCTCATCGTTCTGTTGCTCCATCAGGGGCGACGCCTGTTGGCAGTGCTGCCGCCATTGTTGTTGCTGGTTGTGAGTGGTCTAAGTGAATCCCGCGGCGCGCCTTTGGCACTCTTGGTTGGCGCCGTATTTTTCGTAGCCGCCTGGGTGGTGCCGCGTTTGGCCTGGCTGGCCGCGATAGGGTTGATGACGACCGTATTCTGTATCACGTTGGCGGTCATCGTGTGGTTTTGGCCAGACTTGCCAGACGGCTTGGAGCGACTGCCGGCATCGTGGCAGCATCGGGTGGAAATTTGGGACTATCTGTTGCGCTGGGTTGGCCAGCATCCCTGGCCACCGGCCGGAGTTGACGCGGCAGGCGTCATCGCGCCGCAGCCTCCATTTCTGGGTGCCTATAAATATGCGTTGGCACCCGCGGCACACCCACATCACATGCCACTTCAACTCCTGCTGGAACTGGGTTTACCCGGCTGGTTGTGGGGCGGGGGGCTGGCCGTTTGGACGTTGTCGCGGCTACGATGTTGGTCGGGTCTTATACGGGCGGGCGCCCTAGCTTCTTGGGCGGCGCTGCTCACCTTGGCCTGCGGCTCTTTCAGCCTCTGGTCAGATTCCTTTTGGGCGGTTGGGGCGTTGGCTCTGGTTCTTTGGCAGAATTTAGCGCTGTGGTTAAGAAAATCCGAAGGAGATATAGCCTGATCACCAGATTTGCTGTTGCCGCAAGGGGTTGAATCGTGTATGCTCAAAATAAGGCAAAATTTTATCCATGCCGTGTCTGGCGCAACCAAGGGCAGCACCACAGGCTGCACGAGTAGGGAGAATAAGATGGGCAAGACTCCAGGGTTTCGTGCGATATTTCGCGGGCTGTTAGTTCTGGTGACGGGCGCGGTTTTGTTTGCCAGCTCGGCGCAGGCGGCGGTAGTGCCGTCGGAAGATCCCCAAGTTCAAACACAGTATAATAACGATAATAATATCAACACGACTTGTGACAATAGCGTTTACAATGAACAGTATAACGGGGTTCATCAGCACGCTAAGGCTGTGCAGTTGGCCGTTCTGGATGATACCCGCGACCAACCTATGGTCGATCAGGCCAAGAGAATTAACGATATGCTTGGTAATGCCTATTTTTGCCCAATAAAAATCACTTCATTGAATAGTATTATGGCGGCGTTATCTTCGATAGCTGGCGGTATTATGGCTGCAGTTATTGCTGCGGCGCAGGCGCTGATCGTCAATTTGATCAATAC
>CAYOGS010000062.1:0-9219 GCA_964403435.1 uncultured Rhodospirillales bacterium
CTGTTTGGTGTTTTGCGGCGTATTCTGCGCCTTGTGACTCGCCATCTAGTCTTATTCCGCCATCGTCTTTGGGCATGAATTTTTGCAAGCCGATGCCTTTGAGCGCTGGTACCACTGTTTGCTGGATATCTTCATATTGTAACGCCTGAGCCGTCAACATTCTCGGTCTGCCGCGATCGGCACCTTCAAGCCAGGTTTTGAGGCCATCAACTCTGCCGGTCAGATGATCATTCGTTGCAAAGCTATCGCCGCTTTTAATTTTGTCATGCATAACATCAATATATTTGTTCATCGTTGCAGTTGCCGGCACACCATGGTTGGCTGAAACATGCAGCCGGTCCAAGCCACAGGCCATGTCATTAAGGGGAATTGGCCGCATAACTTCGTCAAGTGCTTGATCTCCAATCTGTCCCATTTGGTAGGAGTGAAAAGCGGCCAGAACCATACGTTCATTCTTGTTGAAGGGTGGTTCGCCGGGATGATTTTTAAATCCTTCTCCCTCTTGGGCCAGTTGGGCGGTCATGGAGTTTTTGTGGGGCTGTAAACCGTCATATTGCTTCATGGTTTACTCCATCTCGCCCAATTGACTATCTTGTCGCAGTAAACAGTAGCACAGGCAGGTATTTTGTCATATACAGCAATTACTTGCGCTCGGTGAACGCGTCTAATTACGGTGGAATTTCAATGACTTTCAAGATGGACGATTTTGGCAAGCGGATGGACGGGGCGCTCGAGGCGCTGCGAAAGGAATTTGCCGGGCTGCGCACCGGTCGAGCCTCGGTCAGTATGCTCGACCCCGTGACGGTAGAAGTCTATGGCAGCATGATGCCGCTCAATCAGGTCGGTACAGTTAACGTGCCTGAACCGCGTTTGTTGACAGTGCAAGTGTGGGACAAAAGTTCAGTCAAGGCGGTGGAGAAAGCCATCCGCGAGTCCGGACTGGGGCTGAATCCGCAGCCGGACGGGCAATTGATTCGCGTGCCGATCCCGGAGTTGAACCAGGAGCGACGTGCCGAGATTACCAAGATCGCCGGCAAATATGCTGAGACCGCGCGGGTGGCCGTGCGCAATGTGCGCCGCGACGCCATGGACGCGCTCAAGAAAGGCGAGAAGGACGGCGATTTGACCGAGGACGAACACAAGAACTGGTCAGAAAAAGTGCAGAAACTGACCGATGAACACATCAAGAAGATTGATGAATTGTTGCACGGTAAAGAAAAAGAAGTGATGCAAGTCTAGGGGCTTCATGTCTGAGACGAAACCCAAACTGCGCCATCTACATGTCGGTATTATCATGGATGGCAACGGGCGCTGGGCGGCGGCGCGCGGCCTGCCTCGGACCATGGGGCACCGCGCCGGCATCGAGGCGCTCAACCGCACCATTCGCTGCTGCCGCGAACTACCGATCAGCCATTTGACGATTTATAGTTTCTCCGCCGAAAATTGGCGGCGGCCGCTGGAAGAAGTTGAAGAGTTGATGGGATTGCTGCGTTTCTATCTGCGCGGTGAACTCGCCAACCTGCACCGCGAGAATATTCGACTTCGTATTATCGGCGAGCGCGCCATGTTGCCGCCTGATATTGTCGCGATGATCGAGCATGCGGAACAACTGACCGCCAGTAACACTGGTTATGTCCTGAATGTCGCGCTCAGTTACGGCTCGCGGCAAGAGATCACGGCGGCGGCGCGTACCATCGCTGGCGAGGTGCAGGCCGGGCGGTTGCGGCCGCAGGATATTGACGAGTCTGTCATCGGCGCCGCGCTTTACACGCACGACACGCCGGATGTTGATCTTATCATTCGTACCAGCGGCGAACAGCGCCTGTCCAACTTCCTGCTGTGGCAGGCGGCCTATGCCGAGTTTGTATTCACGGACACGTTGTGGCCGGACTTCGGAGAGGCCGATCTGCGCCGTGCCTTGGAAGATTTCACCAAACGCGAACGGCGCTACGGAGCCACGCTTGGTCAGCGTTGAATTAAGGCAGCGTACTTATTCCGGCATCGCGCTGATCGCCATCAGTCTGGTGGCGCTCTTTGTCGGCGGTGCCGCTTCGGCGCTGCTCATCGGCGCGCTTGGGGTGCTGGGCATGAGCGAATGGGTGCGGATGATTCGGCCACGACAGCTGCGGCTGATTGAATTGGTCTGTGTCACCATTCTAATCGTGCTGATGCTGGTGGGGTTCTATCTGCGGCCGGCGTTCGCTTTCATGCTGGCGGTGGTGCTGATGTTGCTGCTGTTCGTGTTCGCTGCGAGGCTGGATTTCGAGCGCGCCGGCTGGCTGGCTCTGGCCGTGCCTTATATTGGCGGCGGCTGCTTGGCCATGCTCTATGTCAGGTTGCTGCCGGAACTGGGATTTGACCTTATGCTCTATCTTCTGCTGGTCGTGTGGGGCACGGATATTGGCGCCTATTTTACTGGGCGCACGCTAAAAGGACCTAAACTTTTACCGAAAGTCAGCCCGTCCAAGACCTGGTCAGGATTGCTGGGCGGCATGGGGTTGGCGGCGTTGCTTGCCTTTATCGTGGCAGCGGTTCATGATGTTCAGCAGCCTGGACTGGCCGTCGCACTGGCGGCGGTTTTGGCGGTCGTAGCTCAGATTGGCGATTTATTCGAATCCTATATCAAGCGGCGCTGCGGCGTGAAGGATAGTGGCGCCATCATTCCGGGACATGGTGGCGTGCTGGACCGGATTGACGGCTTGATGTTCGCGGCGGCGTTTTTGGCGTTGTTCCAGACGATGGTGGGGGCGCATAGCGCATGGTGGTGAATTTACAGCAATCCCGTCCGGTTCCGGTTTCCGAAAAGTCGCGTAAGCGCGTAACCGTGCTGGGCTCGACAGGATCGGTTGGCACGCAGACCCTTGATCTGTTACAGCGGCAGCCAGAAGCTTATGAAGTTGTGGCGTTGACGGCCAATCAAAATGTGGCATTGCTGGCGCAACAAGCACGCCAATTACAAGCACGGCACGCCGTGGTGGCCGCAGAAGGTCAGTATGCTGCTCTTAAGGAAGCATTGGCTGGTTCAGGTATCGAGGCGGCGGCCGGTGCGGCCGCCGTGGAGCAGGCAGCAGCCGAGGACAGTGATTGGGTGATGTCGGCGATTGTCGGTGCAGCCGGGCTCGCGCCGACAATGGCGGCCGTGCGACGGGGTGCCGTCGTGGCGTTCGCCAATAAGGAAACATTGGTTTGCGCTGGCGCATTGATGATGGAGCTGGTGGCCAAGACCGGTGCCCAACTGTTGCCGGTGGACAGCGAACATAACGCCATCTGGCAGGTTTTCGAGCAAGACCGCCGCGATGCCGTCACGAGGCTGATTTTAACGGCCTCTGGCGGGCCGTTTCGGGACAAAACGCGGCAAGAGATGGCTATTGCGACAGCGGCCGAGGCGGTGAAGCATCCAATTTGGGCCATGGGCGCCAAAATCTCCATTGACAGCGCCACCATGATGAACAAAGGGCTGGAAATCATTGAAGCCAGTCACCTTTTTTCTATGCCAGAAGCAAAAATTGACATCGTGGTGCATCCGCAATCCGTTATTCACAGTATGGTTGAATATGCGGACGGGTCCGTGTTAGCGCAGCTAGGTTCGCCTGACATGCGCACGCCCATTGGTTACGCGCTGGCCTGGCCTGAGCGCATGGCGACGCCCGCAGCGCGGCTCGATTTAGTTAAGATCGGTCAACTCAGTTTTGAAGCACCTGATCCGGAACGGTTTCCTTGTTTGACGCTGGCGCGCGAGGCGCTGCGGGCCGGCGGCACCGCACCAGCGGTGTTGAACGCGGCCAACGAAATCGCCGTGGCCGCTTTTCTTGCCGGGCGCATCGGCTTCCTTGATATTGCCACCATTAACGCTACAACATTAGAACAGCTACCAGTGGCGCCGTTGCGGAGTCTGGAGCAGCTGGGGGCGATCGACAGGGCTGCGCGCGCAGCGGCCGAAGGCGTGATCAAGGCTATGGCGTAATTCAGCCCAAAGGAGATTGAGTGTGCTGCAGCAGATTATGGATGGCGCTTGGACACTGCTAACATACTTTGGTCCGTTCATCGTGGTGGTCAGCATCGTGGTGTTTGTGCATGAGTATGGCCATTTCTGGGTGGCGCGCCGCTGCGGGGTGAAGGTGGAATCCTTCTCCATTGGCATGGGCAAGGAAATCTTCGGTTATACCGACAAACACGGCACGCGCTGGCGCTATTCGTGGCTGCCGATCGGCGGTTATGTGCAGATGTATGGCGATGCCGACCCTGCCTCTTTCACACAAGACCCTAATGCTGCGGTTATGACCGCGGACGAGCGCAGCGTTGCGTTCTTCGCTCAAAATGTCTGGAAGCGAATCGCCATCATCGCTGCAGGACCAGGGGCCAATTATCTGTTCGCGTTATTATTATGGTTCGCCTTTGTACTGTATATGGGTAAACCATCTGAGCCGCCGGTGATTAAATCCTTCGCTGAGGTATCGGCGGCACGCGAAGCCGGGATGCAGGCGGGCGATCGAATATTGAAGATTGATGGGAATCTGGTTGCTAGTTTTCTTGAAGTTAGAAAATATATTAGTACGGTAGCCAGAGGTGTACCGCTGCAAGTGGAATTCATGCGCGGCACTGAGACCATGCAGCTGCAAGTGAAACCGATTGTTGATGACAAGAACACGGTTACGCGCCTAGGCATCACTGGCGAAAAGCACTATACGCCAACTGGTGTTGGCGGCGCGATCGTGGAGGCGACGGATAAGGTTTATTTTATTACCACCGAGACTTTAAACGTGGTTGGCCAAATGATTGCCGGCACGCGCAGCGCGCAAGAGCTCGGCGGCCCCCTGATGATTGCCAAATTATCAGGAGATGTCTTCAAAGAGCAAGATGCCCACTCAATCATATACTTTTTTGTCTTGATCTCTGTCAGTCTGGGTCTTGTTAACCTTTTTCCTATTCCGTTGCTGGATGGCGGGCATATTTTCTTTTATCTCATTGAGGCCGTGCGGCGACGGCCATTGCCGACGCGGGTGCAGGAGTATGCGGCACGCATCGGTTTCGGCACCGTGTTGTTTATCATTGGCTTCACGTTGTGGAACGACCTTGTCTCGCTTAAGATTTTGCCGTATCTGAAGACTCTGTTTTCCTGAGTCACGGATTCTCATGCCTGTATCGTCGCGTCTCGTTCGCAGCTTGGTCGCCGGTTTCGTTTTTGGCCTGGTGCTGCCATTTATTCCAGAAGCTACTGCGCAGCGGTTAAGCGATTTGCCGGCCCGACCAGTGCCTGCTCCCCAAGCAGCAGCCCAAACGCGACTGGCAACTGACCGTCCCACCGTGCAGTCGGTGACGCCGGCTCCGGTCATTCGTGACATAAGTATTGTTGGAGTTCAGCGGCTGGAGAAGGAGACCGTTGCATCTTACCTGACGCTGCGGCGCGGGGATGCCGCCGACGAAGCTAAACTCAGCGATTCGGTTCGGGCGCTGTTCGCGACCGGTCTGTTCGAAGACGTGCAAATCGCCATGGATGCCGCTGTGTTGCGGGTTGTGGTGGTCGAAAATCCGGTGGTCAATCAAGTGATTTTCGAAGGTAATAGCGCTCTTAAGACCGAGGATTTGGACAAGGAAGTCCAGATCAAACCGCGGCTTGTTTATACCCTGCCCCGTGTGCAACGTGATGTGCAGCGACTCCTGGATGTCTATCGCCGTTCTGGCCGGTTCGCAGCGGCTGTGGAGCCCAAACTGGTGCGCCAGGCGCAAAACCGCGTTGATGTGATTTTCGAAATTACTGAAGGCGAACGTACCGGTATTCGCGACATCAGTTTTGTCGGCAACTCGCAATTTAGCGCTGGCACTTTGCGCGGCGTGATCAACACACGCGAATCAGCCTGGTGGCGTTTTTTCTCTACCGCCGACTTCTACGACCCTGATCGCGCGAATTACGACCGTGAGCTGCTGCGTAAGTTCTACCTCAACCAGGGGTATGTTGATTTTCGTGTTGTCGGTGTGAATGCTGAGTTGACGCCGGAAAAAGATGATTTTTTCCTGACTTTCACCGTGGAAGAGGGACAGCGCTACAAATACGGTAAAATTGAGATTGTCAGCGATATTAAGGGTCTGGACGCTGCCGCGCATGCCGGACTACTGCAGACCGAGACGGGTGATTGGTATAGTGCTGAGCAAGTAGAGCGAAGCATCGAGAAGGTCACTGCAGCTATTGACCGGCTACAATACACTTTCGCCGAAGTGGTGCCGGAAATCGAGCGGCGCAAAGATACCCAAACGATGGATATCGTGTTCCGCATCAAGGAAGGGCAACGCGTTTTTGTTTCGCGCATTGAAATCGGTGGTAATACGCGCACGGAGCATAAGGTCATCCGCCGTGAAATGGAATTTGCCGAAGGCGACGCGTTCAACAAAATCAAGCTGGAACGTTCGGTGCAACGTATCCGCGATCTCGGATTCTTTGAAGATGTGAAGATCACACCGACGGAAGGGGCGCAACCCGACCAGGCGGTTCTGCAGGTGGATGTTAAGGAGAAAGCCACGGGCGAATTATCATTCGGCGCCGGCTATTCGACGACCGACGGGCCGCTCGGAGACTTCTCAATCCGGGAAAAGAACTTCATGGGCAAGGGTCAGGATTTGCGCTTCGGCGCAACGGTTTCTGGCCGCACCCAGCAATATGATATCAGCTTCACCGAGCCCTACCTGTTTGATCGCGATCTTGCGGGCGGCGTTGACCTGTTCCGCACCACCACGGATAATCAGGATTCCAGCTCGTTCGATGAAACAAACACCGGCTTTTCTTTGCGGCTTGGTTATCCGCTGGCCGAACATTGGCGCCAACGTCTGAACTATACTTTCCAGAATACCAATATCTCACAGGTGCCGTCCACCGCCTCACGTTTCATCCGCGAGCAGGAAGGTCGTACCAATACTTCACTGCTGGGGCATGAAATTAGTTACGACACACGGGACAGTCGGCTCAGCCCGACGACAGGGCATATCATCCGCATGAACAATGATATCGCGGGTCTGGGCGGGAATGTGCGCTTCCTGCGGAACCGACTGAAGGCCACGCAATATTTCAGTCTGGCAGATGAGTGGGTGTTCAGTGTGGAAGGCGAAGGCGGTCATATGGTCGGCTTGGGTAAGAAAGTCCGGATCGCCGACCGGTTCTTCCTGGGTGGCGACTCGTTGCGTGGCTTCAAATTCTCGGGCGTCGGGCCGCGTGATATCACCAATAGCGCCAACGAGGACGCTTTGGGCGGGAATTACTTCGTGCGTGGCACGACCGAGTTGACTATGCCGAGTGGCCTGCCCGAAGAAGTGGGCATCAAACTGCATGTATTCGCTGATGCCGGCACCTTGGGTGGAGCCGATCTCTCACCAAAGGCCGGGGAAATTCTGCGCCAAGAGGAGTCGTTGCGCGTTAGCGTCGGGGTTGGCGCCACCTGGCAGTCACCTTTCGGTCCCATCCGCCTTGATTTTGCTCAGCCGGTGATCAAAGAATCCTATGACCAGACAGAGAAATTCCGCTTTAGCTTCGGCACACGGTTTTAAGCAGCGACTGTTGATGGCGCTACTGGCGTTATTGCTTGGCGCCGGTTCTGCCTATGCAGTCGAGGTGCCGGCGGTGCAGTCGAAGCCGGCCACGCGTTTCGCGGTTATTGACGTGCAACGCATCCTGCAGGAATCCCTGGCAGCGCGCAGCGTGCAAAAGCAACTCGAGGCTCAGCGTGCGAAGTTTCAGGCTGAAATTTCCAGCCGCGAGCAGGAATTGCATGCTGCGAATGAAGCGTTGAAAGTGGTGCGGGAAAAAGGCGGCGACGCGGCGGTTCAGGCCGGTCTTGAGCAACGTGAGCAGCAGTTACGGGAACGCTTTATCGCCATCGAACGCGACGTGCAGGGCAAGCGCCACGCGCTCGATGAAGCCTTTGCCAGCTCCATGGGTGTGGTACGCAGCAGCTTGCTGCAGGTGGTGCAGGAACTGGCTACAGCGGAGGGGTTTTCCGCCGTGCTACTCAAGCCGCAGTTGCTATGGCATGACCCGGCTCTCGACCTGACCACTACTGTCCTGCAGCGGCTGAATGAGAGGTTACAGAATGTACCCGTTAAAATCGAGCTGTCGCCGGTAACAACCACCGAACCTGGCAATGATAGTCCGCCACCATCAAAAAATTGAGCCCTCGGCCTTTTCTGTTCGCTTGCGCGCAGGGAATATGGACACAGCGTGTCCTTAGCTCTATACCTTTGTTTATAGAGCAGATTTGTGCGTTCAAGCGATTGGGTTTGGGGTGAGGTCAGTTCTAGGCGTCCGGCGCTAATAGTACTAGATTGCTGAATTAACAATTAAAGCAAAGAAAGACCGTCGCACTTCCCACCGGGGCTGATGGCGCGGTATGGTGAAGGCGAAGATGGATACGGTTCAGAAGAGCGCGCAGTCTTCTCGCGGGGTTATGGATATAACCGCCATCATGGCGCGTATTCCGCATCGTTATCCTATGTTGCTGATTGACCGTGTGATTGATGTTGTCTCTGGCGAGAGTGCGACTGGAATCAAGAACGTCACCGCTAACGAGCCGTATTTTCAAGGCCACTTTCCTAACCATCCTATCATGCCTGGCGTGCTGATCGTTGAGGCGATGGCGCAAACTGCTGCCACCGTCGTGGTAGACTATATCTCTGGCACCAGCGCCGTGAATGATCTGGTTTACTTCATGACGATCGAAAATGCGCGCTTCCGGCATCCGGTCGTGCCAGGCGACACCCTGCAATTACGCGTCAAGAAACTGCGTGAGCGTGGCCATGTCTGGCGCTTCAGTGGCGAGGCGTACGTTGGCGAGCGGTTGTGCGCAGAAGCGGTCTATACCGCCATGCTGGTCAAGGATGGTGCGAGGGTAACGGAAAAAGCCGGAGCGTCGGCGTGAGCACAGTGATCCATCCAACCGCCTTGGTTGACCGCGCCGCGCAGATCGGTCGCGACGTGACCATCGGCCCCTATTGCATCGTCGGGCCCCATGTGGTGTTGGGGGAAGGTGTGCAACTCATTGCGCATGTCTACGCTGACGGCCGTACTCAGATCGGTGCTGGAACGGTTATCTATCCGTTCGCGTCCATCGGAACTCGACCGCAAGACAAGAAATATCATGGAGAACCGTCGGAACTGATTATCGGTCGCGACAACCAAATCCGTGAGCATGTCACGATGAATCCTGGCACCGAAGGTGGTGGCATGATGACCCAGGT
>CAYOGS010000063.1:0-9131 GCA_964403435.1 uncultured Rhodospirillales bacterium
AACCGAAGCCGGTCGTCACCAGCAGCACGATCCAGCTATAGCCGTTACGTAAATCCATCCACAGCACGGTGCTGATGACGATGGCGATCAGCATCATCAGCCCGCCCATCGTGGGGGTGCCCTTTTTCTTGAAATGGGTCTCTGGCCCATCGTCGCGGATCGGCTGGCCCTCGCCCTGTTTGGCGCGCAGCCAGCGGATTAGGCCGGGACCGATGCTGAAACAGATAATCAGCGCCGTCATCAGCGCGCAGCCACCGCGAAACGTGATGTAGCGCAGCAGATTTAGGAAAGATAAGGCTTCATACTGTTCAGCAAGCGGGTGGAGCAGATAATAAAGCATCGGATGTGTAACCTCAGGCCGCTTGCGCGGCGAATTGTTTAATGGCGATGATGATCTCTTCCATGTGCATGCTTTTCGAGCCTTTCACCAGCACGACATCGCCGGGACGTAGCGCTGCCGTGACTTTCGGCGCTAGGGCTTTGCTGTCGCTAGTATAAGCGCCGCGCATGGCAGCAGGCACAGCGACAAACAAGCCCTCGATGACATGGCCGCAACAGAACAACAGGTCAATCCGGGCTTCGAGCAAAGACGGCGCCAGGTCGGCATGCAACTGCGGCGCGGTGGCTCCTAACTCGCGCATGTCTCCCAGCACCGCGATGCGCCGCCCGCCCGGTGCTGGTATCACTTGCCCCAATGTCAGAATACCGGCGCGGGTGGCAACCGGGCTGGCATTGTAGCTTTCGTCAATGATTGTGACCGTACCGCCCTGTGGCAGCTTCACGTCCTGGCGCGCGCCACGTCCGGTCGGCGCGTGATAGGTGGCCAGCGCGCCAGCACAAGCTGTCAGGTCGGCGCCAGCGGCCTGCGCCACCAGCAAGGTTCCGAGCGCGTTTATCGCATAATGCTGCCCGGCGGCGCCCAGGCGGAATTGCAGCGGCTGGCCGAAAAATTTTGCCTCTACAATGCTGCCGGCACCGGTTGCGGTGCAGCGCAGCAGCTGTGCGTCACTGCCGTCTTGGCTGCCGAAACTCAAAATATGACGCAGCCCCTGGGTGCGTGCATGGCCAACCAGCCGTGCGAAATGTGGATTGTCACGGTTCAAAACTGCCGTGCCGGCCGCGTTCATACCCAAGAAAATCTCGGCCTTCGCGTCAGCGATGGCGGCGGTGTCCGAAAAAAATTCCAGATGTACGGCCTCAATGTTGGTGATCAGAGCGACATGCGGCTGCACTTGTTTGGTCAGCGCGGCCAATTCACCGGCATGGTTCATGCCGAGTTCAAAGACACCGAAAGCCGCATCTTCGGGCAGCAGCGCCAGGGACAACGGCACGCCCCAATGATTATTGAAGCTGCCCTGACTGGCCGCCACTCTGCCGCAGCGGCCGAGCATATGGCGCAGCATCTCTTTGCTTCCGGTCTTGCCGACCGAACCTGTGACGGCGATAATGTTGCCGCGCGCCCGCGCCCGCGCCCGACTACCCAAATCCTGCAGCGCCTTAAATGTATCAGGTACCAGCACAAGCCGCATGTCTTTGGGCGTGCCTTCCGGCACGCGGCTCACCAGCGCGGCGCTGGCGCCGGCGCGCAGTGCTGCGGCTACATGGTCGTGCCCATCATGCAGGGGGCCCTTGAGCGCGACGAACAAATCACCGGCACGCAGCGTCCGGCTGTCAATCGAAACACCGGAAGCCGACCAGTCCACGCTGCCGCTGCCGCGTGTACAGGTCAACACATCTTGCCCTAACCATAATATATTTTCTGTCATGATTGCTGTTATGTTCCTTGCGTCAAATAATGGCGGGCGACAGCACCGTCGTCGAAAGGTAGCACCGTGTCGCCGACAATCTGCCCGGGTTCATGACCCTTGCCCGCAATCACCAAAATGTCTCCCGATTGCAGCAAACTTATGGCGTGGCGAATCGCTGCGTCCCGGTCGCCGATTTCCTGCACAACCGGCGTTGGCTGGCAACCAGAAAGAATGGCGGCGCGAATGGCGGCGGGGTCTTCGCGGCGCGGATTGTCGTCGGTGACGATAGCGATGTCCGCCTGCCGCTGCGCGATCCCGCCCATGACTGGTCGTTTACCGGCGTCGCGGTTGCCGCCGCAGCCAAAGACCGCAATGAGCCGTCCGGTACCGGTTACATGAGGCCGTAACGCTTGCAGCACAGTTTCCAGAGCGTCCGGCGTGTGCGCGTAATCAACATAAACAGAGGCGCTGTTACGGTGCGTGCCGGCCAGTTGCAGACGGCCATGTACGCCGGTCAGCTTGGGCAGCGTCTGCAGCGCCGCTTTGGCGTCCAACCCTAACCCATGCGCTAGGCCGGCTGCACAGAGCGCGTTCCAAGCCTGGAACCGGCCAGCGATGCAGAGATCCACCTCTAGCTTCTCGCCGAAAAGCCGAACAGTGAGCGTCTGTCCGTGGCTGTGGGGCGTAACGTCTAGTAATTGATAATCCTCCCCCGCCAGCCCATAGGTCAGCACGCGGCAGCCTCGTAACTTCGCGCGCGCGGCCAGTTCCATGGCTTGTGGTGCGTCGGCATTCAAAACCGCCGTGCCGGATGGTTGGAGAATACTGTCAAACAACCGTGCTTTGGCGGCGAAATAAGCCTCCATCGTGCCATGAAAATCTAAATGGTCGCGCGTGAGATTAGTGAAGCCGGCAGCTTGTACGATAACGGCCGCCAGCCTCTCCTGCTCCAGGCCATGGCTAGAGGCCTCCAGGCACAGATGGTTGACGTGCGCATCTGCGAGTTTTGCCAAGAGGCTGTGTAAGGTGATGGCGTCTGGCGTTGTAAGTGTGCCGTAATGGTCTAGCCCGGGGCCGATGACGCCCAGCGTGCCTATGGACGCGGCAGTTTGGCCGAGGGCCGTGGCAATCTCCCGCACAAATTGCGCGGTAGAAGTCTTGCCGTTGGTGCCGGTCACGGCGGCACAGTGGGTGGGCTGGGCACCGTAAAACGCTGCCGCCAGATGCGCGAGCACGAGGCGCGGATTAGCGCTCCGGACGGCCGTAACGTCGGCAGGTATAGGCGCATCAAGGTCGCTCAGCACGGCGCTCGCGCCTTTGGTGATCGCTTCGGCGATGAAATGGCGCCCGTCATGCTTGCTGCCGGGCAGGGCGGCGAAAAGCGTGCCAGCCTGCACCTGCCGTGAATCGGCCGTAATGGCTTTCACGTGCGCGTCGGCACCGCTCAGCGCATAGTCGCGTCCAGCCTGTAAAGCCGGCTCACTCTGCTTCAGTAATGACCGCAGCGGGCTGTTCATCGGTTTCGTCATTGGGGTCTAGCTTTTCCTGCGGTTTTATCAGTTTAGCGATGAGCGCAGCGCCCAGCGGCTGTAGAATCTTGCCATCCGCCGCCGCTTCCTGGATGCTATCCATCGGCGTCACGCCAAGCAATGGTGCTGCTGCGGTGATGACGCGCCCGACTACCGGTGCCGCCACCCAGCCGCCGGTCGCAAAACCGTGCGTCTTTTTTGTGCCTTTCGGTTCATCCAGCATGGCGAACACGACATAACGCGGCGCCGATAGCGGGAACACACCAATGAAGGACGATAACCGGGCGTCGCGGCTGTAATGTTTGCCAGCGATTTTTTCTGCCGTCCCCGTCTTACCTCCCACCAGATAGCCGCGGGAGTTCGCGGCCTTGGCTGTTCCCGCCGCAACGACCAGCCGCATCATGGCTTTCAATTTTGTAGAGGTTTCAGCTGAAATGATCCGCGGCTGTTCAGGAGGTGATGGGCTTGGTGGTAACAAAGTTGGTGTGACCAGTAGCCCACCATTGCACAACGATGCCACGCTTCGTACGAGCTGAAGTGGTGCGGCGGCGATGCCGTGACCAAATCCGATGGTCATGGTTTCTACTTCACCCCAATTCTCTGGCACGATCGGCCAGCCGGTTTCCGGCAGTTCAATAGGCACGGGCTTGAATGTGCCGATCCGTTCCAGAAATGCGCGCTGACGGTCGCGACCGATCAGTTCTGCCACGCGCGCCGCACCAATATTTGAGGAGACCATGATGATTTCCGGCAGGGTCAGGCGATGCTTTTCTGGATGATAGTCGCGGATAGTGTAACGGCCGATGCGAATCGGCTCCACCGTGTCGAAGGTGTTGGTCATATTGGTCAGGCCGAGTTCCAACGCATGGGCCGCCGTGATGAGCTTGAAGGTTGAGCCCAGCTCATAGACGCCCAGCGTGGCCTGATTGCGGCGGTTATCGTCGTCCGGATTGCCCGCCTGCTGCGGGTTGAAGTCCGGAAGGGAGACGAGGGCGAGTACCGCGCCACTGTTCACGTCCATCACGACACCAGCGCCGCCGATGGCTCTGAACTCGGCCACAGCCTCACTGAGCGCCTGGTGTAGGATATGCTGTACACGCACATCAAGCGTGAGGCGCAGCGGATCATTGCTCTCCCGCAGTCGCCTGTCGAATTTCCTTTCCAGGCCACTGGTGCCGATGTTGTCAGGATCGGTCGTGCCGACCAGATGCGCGGTCAAAGCGGCTTGCGGGAACAGCCGCTCTTCGTCGGCGGTGAACTCAATCGCTCCGACGCCGAGCGCATTCAGCGCTTCAAACTGATGGGGTGTCAAATGACGCTTGATCAGTGCGCAACCTTTGCGCGTTTTGAAGCTCTCCGCCAGCTTACTCGCGCTTGTATCCGGTAATATTTTCTGGATGTCACGCGCCAGCCCATCTGCGTCGTCAACATGGCGCGTGTTGGCACAGGCACTTTGCGTCGGCAGCGAGGTAGCCAGAAGCACGCCGTTTCTGTCTGTGATGCTGGCGCGCCCCATGCCGGCGGGCTGATGTTCGGCAATTGGAGCGTTGTCCTCCTCAGGCGGAGCCAAAGTCAGCAACGCGATCCGGGCTGCGATGACGGCAAAGACCAGCACCAGAAGCAAAGCGAAAAAAATTAACCGCGTACGGGCGCGTTCCAACGCCAGTTCCGTCGGAGTTGGCAAAACGCGCCGCGGTGACCGACGCAGTAAGCCGGGTAGAGCAGGTTGCTGCATCGTGCTTGGGTCAGATGTGGGCATATGTTCCGGCATCAGTGCCCAAACTCCATGTGGGACTCCTTAGCCGGCCGAACGGCGGGGAGCTTATCGTTCCGTCAAGAGGCGTGACATCGCCAGAGCCAGCTTTGGGCTGCCCGTATCAGCGGCCATAATTGAAGCATCGTCCGTCGGCCGCACTGGCAGCAGCCGCGCCAGCTTGTGCGGAGCAACCACTTGTGTGGTCAGGAGCGGCTGCAACGGCATGAATTTGTCGGCCAAGCGCTGCAGGCGGGCAGGAGCCGTCAGCGCCGCCCATTCTGCTTCGAGCACATGGATGCGTTCCAACTCGATGGCGCGCTCCGCCCGAGCTTGTGCCACTTGTCGCTCGGCTTGCTGCACACGATAGCTCGTGTGGTAAAGCATGACACTGGCGCCGACCAGGAGAACGACCCAAAACCAATGGCTCAGACGAATGCTCATGACGGATACTCCTCTTCGGCGGCGGCTGCCGTGCGGCTGGCTACCCGCAGTTTTGCGGAACGGGCGCGGGGATTGGCGGCAAGTTCCACCGCGCCTGGGGTGATGGGCTTCCGGGTGACTTCGGTGAAGCGTGGTGCCGCGGTGCGATGGTCTGGCACATGACGGCTGCCGCTTTGTCGGCCGCTGCGAGAGCGAAGAAAATCTTTGACGATGCGGTCTTCCAGCGCATGAAACGACACCACAGCCAGCCGGCCGTCGAGGCCCAGCATCTGTTCGGCTGCTTGCAGCCCGTGCCGTAATTCACCGAGTTCGTCATTTACTGCGATGCGTAAAGCCTGGAAGGTGCGGGTCGCGGGGTCGAGACCATCCTTGCTGCGTGGGACGATACGACGCACGATGCTGGCCAATTGCTGTGTGCGGGTAATCGGTGCTGTGGCGCGCGCCGCGACAATGGCACGGGCAATCCGGCGTGAATAGCGCTCATCGCCGTAGCTATAGATGATGTCAGCGAGTTTTGTTTCGTCTTCGTGGTTCACCAAAGTTGCAGCGTCGGCGCCTTGGCTATTGTCCATGCGCATGTCCAGGGGGCCATCGGTGCGGAAGGAGAAGCCGCGCTCCGGTGTGTCGATCTGCGGCGACGAGACGCCGAGATCGAGCGCGATCCCGTCAACGGCTGGCACCTGGCGGGATTTTAGTTCGTACACCATGGCGCTGAAGCGGGCATGAATGAGCGTGAGGTTGGCATGGCGGGCTGCAAGCGCGGCACCAGCTGCAATGGCCTGCGGATCGCGGTCGAACGCATAGACATGCCGTGGCGCTTTGGCGAGCAGCGCGGCGGTGTAGCCGCCACGCCCGAATGTGCCGTCCACATACAGACCATCAGGATGCACATTCAGGTGCGCAATGACTTCCGCACCGAGCACCGGTGCATGCGTTGCGGTTTGTGCTTGTAAGTTCATCCGGCACCGCCTTGCCGCGTCGCCTGCGCAATGATTTTGCTGAGCGAGATTTCATGAGTACGGGCGGTGGCGCGCATCGTCTCAGCATGAGCGGCAAATTTACGAGGTTCCCACATTTGAAAAGTGGTTCGGCGTCCCACGAAGTTAACCAGTTCGCCAATGCCAGCTGCCGCGGCTAACTCTTCCGGTAGGCTGATACGGCCTTCGCTGTCGAAGGGCAGAAACTGCGCGCCGCCGAAGATCGTGGTTTCGATCAACTCGAAAATCTCGGGTGCCAGGTCGAGTGTTTCGATGCTGTCACCAAGTTTTTCCAAATGCGCTGGCGAACAAGCGTCGAGCGCATCATGCTGCAGGGCGCGAAACACCATGATTCCGCTGGCCTCCACACCCAAGGCAGCCCGAAAGGCGGCCGGAACGGAAACACGACCTTTTTTGTCCAGCCGATTGACGAAGCTCGAAAGGAACGACGCCACGCAATACTCCTTGTTTTCAATAGTTTATCTTGTTGATAAAATAGTTTTGTCTTGAACACACAGGTGGCCAGACTTGTGGATAAATCGGTCAGAAGTGGGTTGAAATGGGATAGCATGGGATTAAATGGGAAATCAAGTAAAATTGTGCTATTTCAAAGTGTTAATGTGAAAACCTGCATGTTGCCCGCAAGTCATCATTGTGTTGTATTTATGTGACAATTTTTTGCGCTTTATCCAGGAATGGCACCCAAAAATCTTAAGAAATGCATCGCTTGATTGGCTTCGACTAAGCTAGAATGAGGCATCCTGGATGCGGAGAGTCATGATGCGTCTGCAATTGTTATCAGTTTTCGCCATCTGCCTGGCGGTATCGGTGCAGGCTGCGGTTCCCGAATATGATGTAAACGCCCGATGCGCGGCGGCAGCCACCCAAGACGGCGCCATGTCGCCGGCCCAATTCAAGGCCTGCCTGCAATTGGAACAAACAGCCTATGACAGCGTGAGAGAACAGTGGGACAAACTGTCTTCTGCTAGTCAGGACTATTGTCTCCAACAGACCAGCACGCTCGGCATGTATCTTGTCCTGAAAGGCTGTGTTGATGCGGAATATGGAGCCAGCCAGTCCGGCGAGGTTACTTTCAAGCGTTAGGAACAACGGCTGCCGGTGCCCTTTCGCGTCCTGATTTACCTAATCTTCCGTTTGTACCTATCAGCACGGGATGGTAAGAGGGGCGCGGTACCAGGCAGAGACTCGCGGGACGATGAGCACGGCTGACGAAAACGATAGCGACAACGACTTGCGTCTGGGGACGCTGGAAGTACGGCTGGCGCGTGACGCCACGGAACTCCGCCGAGCGCAGGAGCTGCGCTACCGCGTTTTTTATCAAGAGATGCAGGCGCAAGCCAGCCCAGAGATTACCGCCGAACGCCGCGATTTCGACGTGCTGGATGATTATTGCGATCATCTACTGGTCTTGGATCACGCCCGGCCGGCGGCAGACAATATCGTCGGTACCTACCGTCTCATCCGGCGCGTTGCCGCGAAAAAGTTCGGCAAATTCTATTCCAGTGATGAATATGATATCACCTGCTTGCTCGATTATCCGGGCGAGATCCTGGAACTCGGCCGTTCCTGCGTCGCGCCGGATTATCGCGCCCGTTCCACCATGCAGTTGATGTGGGGCGGTCTGGCAGCCTATGTGTTTCAGCATGATATCGCCATCATGTTCGGTTGCGGCAGCCTGCCGGGCTGCGATCCGTCTGCGCATAAGGAAGCTTTGAGCTACCTTTATTATCATCATCTGGCGCCTCCGGGCCTGCGGCCTCGGGCTCTGGCGGAACGTTATGTGGATATGCGTCTGTTGCCGCCGGAAAGTTTGCACCCGGAACGTGGGCTGGAGCAGGTGAAGGTGGATCCGCGCCTAGGTGGCAGCAACCTGCCACCGCTCATTAAGGGCTATCTTCGCGTCGGCGGCTATGTCGGTGATGGTGCAGTCGTTGACCACCAGTTTAATACCACTGACGTCTGTATCATCGTCAAAACTGACCTGATGGCCGACCGTTATATGAAACATTACGAGAAGCGCAGCAAAGGCGCGAGCATTTAGCTTATGGCGGCAATGGCGGGCACCAAGGTCAGTTACGGTTCGCATTTCGGTGTAACCCTGCGCGGCTATTATAAGCTGACGCTGCTGGCGCTGTTTTTATGCCTGGTGTTTCTGGTGCAGCCGCTCATCGTGCTGTTCAGTCGCCGGTTCTACTTTCGCAGTGCACGATTTGTCCACCATACGGTCTGCCGTATCTTGGAAATCACTGTCACAGTACGCGGTGTGCCGTGTGCCGTCACGCCGACACTCTACATCGCCAACCATTCTTCCTATCTGGATATTCCGGTTCTTGGTTCGATCGTGCTCGGCTCGTTCGTCGCCAAGGGTGAGATTGCGTCCTGGCCAGTTTTCGGCCAGCTCTGCCGCATGCAGGACACGATTTTCATCCGGCGCAAGTCTTCCCAGGCTGGCGTACAACGCGACCAGCTGCGTGTCAGGTTGGAAGAAAACCGTAACGTTATCGTCTTCGCCGAAGGCACCTCAACGGATGGCGTGCATATCCTGCCGTTCAAGAGCAGCCTCTTCGCGACCGTGCAAGAGCCGCTGCCGGAAGGACGGCCAATCATGGTGCAGCCTGTGTCAATCACGGCGGTGACCTTAGATGGCTTACCCATGGGA
>CAYOGS010000064.1:0-9079 GCA_964403435.1 uncultured Rhodospirillales bacterium
CACCTGCACCGCCATCAACTTCTTGCCGTTGACCAGCAGATGGTCGCCTTCTGCCACCACCGTGCCGCCGAAACGGCCATGCACGGAATCATATTTCAGGAGGTGGGCGTTGGTGACGGTATCAGCCAAATCGTTGATGGCCACCACCTCGATATCCGTGCGGCCCGATTCAACCAGCGCACGATAAACCAGCCGCCCAATACGGCCAAAACCATTGATGGCAACGCGAATTGTCATTATGAACTCTCCTTAGCGCCCGAAACATTATTGCGGCGCCATCTTAGCGGCGCCCGCCCGGAATGCAATATCATGAGCCAAACTGTGTTATGGACGACAAATCGTGTCCGCACACCCCATTAAACGCTATGGCATTCAAGGCGACGCGGGCAGTTTTAACGATCAAGCTTTGCAGAGCTATTTTTCTCGCATGGCCATAAACCCAACAACGGCCGTAGTGGAATATCTCTATACGACGGAAGCTGTACTATCATCCCTGGCAGCCGGAAGTATTGACGCCGGGCAATGGGCGATCGCCAACAGCACAGACGGCTCGGTGGAACGCTCGGTCATCGCCATGGAGAAGGCCGGTTTCGCGTCGCACTGTAGGGAAATTGCCCGCTATGCGCTGCCCATAGCGCATTGCCTGATGATACATCCGGCAGCGACATTGGCAACGGTGACGACCATTATCAGTCACCCGACGGTTTTCAAGCAATGCGCGGACAATTTGCGGACGAAATTCCCGCACCTCACCCTGCAGCCCGGTGCTGGCCCGTGGGAAGACCCTGCCTACGTGGCACGGGCGCTCACGGTCGGCGACTTGCCCACCCATACCGCCACCTTATCAAGCCGCCGTATTGCCGAACTTCATGGTCTGCAAATCGTGGCCGAGAACATGCAAGACCAAAGCCCAAATCTGACGACGTTTATCCTGGCAGAGTGGCAAAGGCCGCGTTAGTTATCAGGTGGCTGGCAATAATTTCTGCGCCGCGGCGACAATGGCTGCCGTGGTGATGCCAAATTTTTCATATAACACAGGCGCCGGCGCCGAGGCCCCAAAGCCAGTCATGCCGATGAAGGCGCAGCCAGCGCCGTTTAAATAACGCGACCAGCCGAAACCACTGGCGGCTTCGCACGCCACGCGCGGGGCTGTGCCCAGCACTTGCGCTTTGTAGTCTGGTTCCTGCTGATCAAACAATTCCCAGCAAGGCATGGAGACGACTGCGGCCTGAATATTGTTCTTGGCAAGTTCAGCGCGCGCCTGCACGGCCAGATGCACCTCAGATCCTGTGGCCAGCAAGGTCACTTGCCGGGCGCCTTCCGCTTCGAGCAGCACATAGGCACCGCATGCAGACAAGTTTTCCGGACAGACCTTACCGTCACGGCCGCGCAAAGTCGGCAGGTTCTGACGCGTCAGGCTGATGAGACTTGGTGACTGCTGCAGCGCCAGTGCGGCAGCCCAGCATTCCGCCGTTTCGATACCATCGCAGGGACGAAATACATAGAGATTTGGAATGGCACGCAATGCCGCGAGATGTTCGACCGGTTGATGCGTCGGCCCGTCTTCGCCGAGGCCGATGCTGTCATGCGTCATCACATAGATCACGCGCTGGTTCATGAGCGCCGATAAGCGAATGGCCGGCCGGCAATAATCAGCGAATTGCAGGAAAGTGCCGGCATAGGGAATGATTCCGCCATGCAGCGCCATGCCGTTCATCGCCGCAGCCATGCCATGTTCACGTACACCGTAATGGAGATAGCGCCCACCATAACTGCCAGCCTGGATAGCGCCGAAATTCTTGACCTGGGTGTTGACGGACCCCGTGAGGTCGGCGGAACCACCGATGAGTTCAGGGATGAGCGGCAACAAAATTTCGAGCACGTCGCCAGAACATTGCCGGGTGGCACGACCAGGCTTCTCCGTGGCATATTTCGCCATCAGCTGACTGAGGGCAGACGCCACGGTATCTGGCACGGTACCCGCCAAAGCGGCATCGAAGGCCGCTTGCTGCGCGTTACCTTGATAGCGCTGCAGCCAAGCACTATGCGCTGACTGACAACGTCCCGCGAAACCACGCCAAGTATTCAGCACCGGGTCCGGCACTGTGAAAGCGGGATGATTCCAGCCCAGCGCCTGGCGGGTGGCAGCAACTTCGACCGCGCCCAGGGGCGAACCATGCGAGTCCTTGCTGCCGGCCTTACTGGGTGAGCCGTAACCGATAGTGGTGCGGCAGGCAATAAGGCTGGGTCTATCGCTTTGCAAGGCTGCAGTCGTCGCGGCGGCAATGGCGGCGGGGTCATGGCCGTCAATCTGCTGAACCGCCCAGCCATAGGCAGCAAAGCGCTGCGCCGTGTTTTCGGTGAAGGACAGATCAGTTTTGCCGTCAATGGAGATGCCATTGTCGTCGTAATAGACGATAAGGCGATTGAGCTTGAGATGACCAGCCAGTGAGGCTGCCTCGTGGCTGATACCTTCCATCAAATCGCCGTCCGAAGCGATCACATAAGTATTATGGTCAACCAGCGCGGTGCCAAAACGTGCCGCGAGAATCCGCTCGGCCAGAGCCATTCCGACCGCTGTGGCCAACCCCTGTCCCAGCGGGCCAGTGGTGGTTTCGATGCCATGATCAACATCGATTTCCGGGTGTCCGGGAGTCTTGCTGCCCCATTGACGGAAGTTTTTGATTTCTTCCAGCGTCATCTGTTGATAGCCGGTGAGATAGTTCACCGCATAAAGCAACATCGAGCCGTGACCGGCGGAAAGGACGAAACGGTCACGGTCCGGCCAGTGCGGGTCGAGCGGGTTGAATTTGAGGAATTTCTGCCACAAGACTGTCGCCACATCCGCCATGCCCATCGGCATGCCGGGGTGACCGGATTTCGCCTGCTCCACGGCATCAATGGCCAGAAAACGGATGGCGTTGGTCAAATCGGCATGGCTGGGGTGGGAGGGCGCCTCGGCGGGTATGGTCATCAGGCAATGGCTTTCAGAAAAATGAACGGCTTAGGCGGCAAAATGCCCTGCCAACCTCATCCCGTCAACCCGAGACTTGAATTGGAGAGTTTCAAATAAACAAACGACAGTACGTCAAATCCCAAACAAAAAGCCGCCGGATCGCTCCGGCGGCTTCGGGTAAAACTATTGACGTCGGATTAACGGCGGTCACCGATCAGGCGCAACAGGAACATGAAGGCGTTGATGAAGTTGAGATAAAGCCTCAGCGCACCCATCACTGCCAGCTTGCTGTTGGCTTCGATACCATAACCATCCGCATAGGACTGCTTGATGTTCTGGGTGTCCCAAGCGGTCAGACCGGTGAAGACCAGGACGCCGAGTACTGAAGTCATCCAGTTCAGCATGCTGGAAGGCTGGCCGAAGAGTGCTAAGCCGAGATTGACCAAAGATGCCAGCATGATACCGATCACGCCCATCATCAAGAAGCTACCAAAACCCGTTAGATCCTTCCTGGTGGTGTAGCCCCAGAGGCTCATGGCACCAAAGGTAGCGGCAGTAGCGAAGAAGGCTCGGGCAATACTCGTATCCGTATAAATCACGAAGACGCCGGCCATCGAAACGCCCATGCTGGCGCAGAAAGCCCAGAACAGCATTCTTGCGGTGCTGGCAGAGAGGCGGTTGATGCCGAAATTCAGCACCAGCATGAAAGCGAGTGGCGCCAACATAAATATCAGAGCGGTGACTTGGCCCGAGAAAACAATCTGGCTTAAACCAGTATTCACGGAGGCCCAAGCCAGCGCGCCGGTGAGGGCAACGCCGCCAGCCATGTAGTTATAGATGCGCAGCATATGGTTGCGCAGTCCGGCCTCAAAGCCGACGGCGGGCGCTGTGCCGCTGAGAAATGAAGTATCACGAAGCTGCGTGGACATCGGGGAAAACTCCTTCTGGTTTAGCCCTGGTATAAACTTGGCACCTAAGCGCCGACATTCATAATATGGTGAAGAACTGTACCATTGCAAGTGAAACTGGACAAAAACTGTACACAACTGACTATGTACCTGATATTCCTTATTTTGATCAAGCTAAGACCGTTTCGCGTGTCAAAAGCTCGCGGGTCTTATCCAGCACCAGAGTCTCGGCAGCTTCTGGCATCATCGGTTTAAAGAAATAGTAACCCTGACCCAGGTCGCAGTTGAGCTGGCGCAGGATATGAAGATCATACTCCGTCTCGATGCCTTCCGCGATAACCCGCTTGCCCAAGATGCGCCCGAGTTCGGTTACGATGCGAACAATCTCACGGCTACTGCCAGACGCGTTCATGTTCATGATGAAGGATTTATCAATCTTGATATCGTCAACCGGCAGTTTCTGCAGATAGCTGAGCGAGGAGTAGCCAGTCCCAAAATCGTCAATCGCCAGACTGCAGCCCAGAGCTTTCAAGCTTTCCATTTGCTGCAACGCAGCGGCGGCGTTCTCCATCAAGCCACTTTCAGTGATTTCGAATTTTATCCAGCTCGGGTCAATCCGCGTCACGTCAATCACAGCGCCGACAGAGCGCATGAGACCAGGATAGAAGAACTGCGTAGCTGAAAGGTTGACGCTGACAAAGAGAGGCACGGCGTCTGCCGGCCGCAGGCGCTGCCAACGCACGAGATAGCGACAGGCCTCGGCGAAAACGAAGTTCCAGAGCGGGACGATCATTCCAGTCTCTTCAGCGATGCTGATAAATTGGTCGGGTGGAATCCATCCTTTTTCTGGATGTTTCCAGCGCGCCAGGGTCTCGAAACCCATCAGGTTCAATGTTTTAATGTCAACAATCGGCTGGAACACAACGGTCAGCTGGGTTGTATCGAAATAGATGGCACGGCGCAAATCGGTTTCCAACCGGTGACGAGCTTCGAGTTGCTGACGCATGGCAACATCGAACAGAACCACCTCGTCTATGGCCTTACTGGCAACGGCATGACTGGCTATTTCCGCGTCGCGCAGCAAGTTCGCCGGCTCATCCAAGTCGGGTGCTGCTGCAGCGACGCCGATAGAACTGATGAGATGAATTTCACGATCAGCAACGTGATAAGGTTTGCTCAGGGCTGCTTGCAGTGCGTAGGATAAGGACAATGCTTCCGCCGGGCGTTTGACCGGCACGAGGATTGCTAGCGCACTGGCTGATAAACGGGATAGGGTTTGCCCGGGTACCAATTGCTCCTGGACATGAGCGACGATGAGGCGGATCAATTCATCGCACACGCTATCGCCCAAAGTGCCCCGCAAAGCCGCCATGCGTGGAAATTTCAGGTAGATCAGTGCTGGGCGAGTTTCACCCTGCTGCATAGCGGCTTTGATCAGTAATAGGAGTTTGGCGCGGTTGGGCAGATTGGTAAGCGCATCATAATACGCCACGCGCTCCAACTCTTGCTCCTGGAGTTTTCGTTGTGTCGTTTCCAGCATCAAGGCAACATGACCGGTCAGTTTGCCTTCCGCGTTCAATAAAGGCTGGGTATTTATATCAGCCCAATATTCTCGGCCGTCACGCGTGTAGAGCAAGAGTTCAGCGCGGAATCCTTCATTGTTTTCGCGGGCAGCCGCCATCAAGGCATCGGCGCTACGGGCTTGACGGGGACCGGATAGAATCTCGCCGATGGGACTGCCCTTGATCTCCGGCAAGCGGTAACCGGAGATGCGTGTAAAACCGGCGTTACACCATTCCACTTGTCCAGCAGCATTGGCGATGACCACCATGTTGTCCATGTTGGCAGCGATGAGTGCTTGGCGCCGGAGCACTTCCGACTGGTCTTCGATAACCTGCTCGGCGCGGGCGCGTTGATTGATCTCGAACCAGATCATAACTGTGCCACCTAGCGCCAACAAGAGTAGCGCGCCGGTCATAAAGGGGCGGTTCATGAACATAGTGTCTGGCGTGCTGGTGATATACATATTCGTCAGCAGCATAGCCGGGATGCCGAGCATAAGGCCGCTGGCAACAAGCTTCAACACGGCAGGACCAATAAGCCTAGCCTGATGCATACGGTTCGACATAGTGCTATATTAACGATGTTGGGTTGAACAACGTCTTAATTGGCGTGAAAAATGGGTAAAGATGTCTCTGCCACTTGGTGCCAAGTTGTGTCACATTTTTGCCAAATCTTCGGTCACCGTTCGGTCATAATCCTTTGGCATAGGCTAGCGCGGCAGGCCAAGGGTAGGACTGGACGAAGTGGGCGGCTGGGCATAGTTATTAGAGAATGGTCCTGCCGACAACGCGTGGCACGTCAGCGACTCTCTTATCTGTGCAGCATGAAAGTTTGATGATGGTCAAGGTTTGGTTAAGCTGTCTGCTGGTTGTGGTTTTGGCACTGGGTTTGACAGCGGCCCAGAGCGGCGCGATGTCTGCTGAAGTGGCTGCAGAGAGCAGTAAGGTCGAAAAACTCCATCAGACTAAAGATAAAACCAACAGTGAAAAAATACTCGATGATAAAATCGGGAAGAAAGGCGATGCCGTCAAGGCAGCAGCGCCGGCTGCTCTTGAACCCGTCGAGCCGCCAAGCATCGTGTTACCAGTTATCAATCTGGACAATTTGCTGCCTCCGAAACCAGAGTCCGATGTGCCGGAGCCGCCTCCGGAGCCCAGTTTCGGGAGCCACCTACTCGATTGGCTGATGCAAAACGCCAAATCCGCTCGCAACCAGTTGGACGATGGTTTGCCCACGCTGGTGGCATGGCCGGCTCTAGAAAAATGGTGGGATCAGCAGCAGCAACCCAAAATTGCCGAACGCTGGACGGCGCTGCTTGAAAGCGGCGGACGCATCTTGCTGTGGGGCTTTGGCGTGGCTTTGGCATTGCATTTTTTACTGCTGCCGTTGCGCCGTAATATGCGGGTGCAACAGGAGGGCCAGAAACTGACGGGTCGCCTGGCTTTGGGGCTGGGAGTGTTTGCACTCGATTGCGTGCCAGTCATCGCGTTCTTGGTGGTGGGGCTAACGCAACTGGCCGACTCTGAATTGACGGTACGCGTCAGAATGGTGTTGCAGGCCGGGATTTATGCCGCGATTTTCGCCCGGGTATTGTTGATGATCGGCAAACTATTGCTGGCACCACGCCATGGGTTTATGCGGCTCATCCCCGTTGATGATGTGACTGCAAATAGTCTTGGACGCTGGCTGATAGCCGTAACTCTGCTAGCGGCCGGCGGTACCTGGCTGCTTGATGCTGCCCGACTGCTGGAAATGCCCGTTGAGACCAGCCGGAGTGGCGCGCGGGTGCTGGGGGCATTGCTGCTGCTGTGCCTCATCGGCATCGTGCGTCAGAGTCGGGTTCCGGTCGCAACCTGGCTGCGTGGCCAAAGACTTGGCAACACCAGCGATCTGTTAAGTTGGGCGCGCCACAATCTGGCAACCCTTTGGCATCGTTTGACCATAGCCTATTTGCTTATTGGCTATACCGTGACGGTGATGTCTGGCGGGTTCAGCGCCTTGTTGCAGGGAACCTTCACCACATTGTTTGTAATTCTGGCGATGAGTCTTCTGCTGTACGGCCTCAACCAATTGTCGCTGCAGGCAGCGGCGGCACAAGCGCGCGATGCGCGTTTGCCCTTGCATCAGCCGGCATTGCTGACGCTATTACGCCTTTGGGTAAGCGTTGGCGGCGTGTATCTGATTCTGTTGGGATGGAATGTTGATTTTTCAGCCTGGATGAAGACAGATCTAGTACAGCGGCTGACCGGCGCCGCTTTTTCTGTGAGCATCGCCATTATTCTCGCGGTACTTGCTTATGAAATTTTATGCAGCCTGCAAGAACGAGCACGGCAGCGACAAGCGACGGTGGGACGCGGCAGTAGCTCGGTTGACCGCGCAGCGCGGATGCAGACACTGCATCCGCTAATTCGCAACAGTGCCGCGGTGGCGCTGGGCATCGCGGTGGCTCTCATTGGCCTTGCGGAAATCGGGGTCAACATCTCACCGCTGCTAGCCGGTGCCGGCATCGTCGGCGTAGCAGTGGGCTTCGGATCCCAAGCGTTGGTGAAAGATATCATCACCGGCCTATTTATCATCATCGAAGACACCATCCACATCGGCGACGTCATCACCTGCGGGACGCATAGCGGCGCGGTCGAGACCATGACGATCCGCACGTTGCGTTTACGTGATGTGAACGGCAATTTGCATGTGCTGCCGTATAGTGAGGTGGTGGGTTTCATCAACCAGACTCGCGGCTTTGCGTTTGCGGTGATGGAGATCGGCGTGGCGTATGATACGGAACTGAGGCGAGCTTTCACGGTCATGGCAGAAGTGGGCGAGGCGCTACGCCAGGACGGTGAGATCGGTCCGAATATACTGGCAGCGCCAGAGATCAACGGTATTCTTAGCTTTGGTGATTATTCGATTATCATTCGGGTCCGGATCAAAACTTTGCCTGGGCAGCAGTGGGCGGTGAGGTTCGCCTATATGTTGGCGATCAAGGAACGATTCGATGCCGAGGGCATTCGAATTCCGTTTCCGACGGTGACGCACCAGGTTCAACGCACAGATTTGGCATTGCTCCCCAGTACGCCGGAATTGCCCCCACAGCTGATACCGGCGAGCCAGAGTCCGGCGTAAGGGCTCAGATACTGGCCGAGAAACCAGCAGATGGCGTCGCGGCTACAGCAGGCGGCGGTGCGGCAACGGTTGTTGCCGGTTGTTCCGGTACGGCATTGAGGCCGGCGGCGATATTGCGATTGATATCGATCAGGCTGGTCAGGAGCGCTGGGCGATGCTCTGCCAATGCCCGCAGGCTGACCTTGTCAACAAAACGGCTGAGATTAAGCAAGGTGATTTTCAGGTCGTGTGGCAGGGGGTTGTCCTCTTCGCAGAGGCTTACTTGAAAAACCGTCCAAAGGCGCTGGTTATGCCGCACCTGGTCCGCATAGAGGCTATAATCCGTGCCTGGTTGCTGGGCTTGATGCAAACGTGCAGCGCAATTCAGCAAGGCCTGCGCTTCCACAGCACGCTGCGTATCGCCGTTGCGCTGCTGGCCGTTGTAGGCATTGATCATCTGCTGTGTCGTGTTCATAATAGCCTCCTTCAGGCACTAACCGGTTGCGCGGCGGATGTTTTGGCAGTGGCGGCCTGCTGGTCAGCCAAGAGT
>CAYOGS010000065.1:0-5455 GCA_964403435.1 uncultured Rhodospirillales bacterium
AGCGCACTGTTTGCCGCAATGATGTCGACGGCGCTGCCGTTGCAGGCAGACGGAACACCGCAATTGTCGGCGCTCATCCGTTCTGTGATGCAGGCGCCCAGGCAGTTGCCGGCGCTCCTGGCGCTGCGGCGTCATTATCATCAGGCTTTGCATTCCTTGGGGGAAGCGGCAAGGGCTGTCGTCTAGACCCTGCGGCCATTTGTAGCAACGGTGGCGAGGCTTGCATTCCGATGCTTAAAGCCTACATTAGAGAGGCGAAACAAAAAACGTAGCGATAGACCTTGGAGACCGAGATGAGTGCGATTAAGGCCATTAGCGCCGAAGAACTTAAACAACGCGATTTACAAGACGGCATCATCGTGGATGTGCGCTCTGGGATGGAACATGATGAGCAGCGCTTGACCTGCCCGCATGTGCATGTGCCGCTGGACTGGCTTAATCCTTCACAATTTATGCAGGAGCAGGGCAAGAGCACGGAGTCGCCGGTTTATATTCTGTGCCGCAGCGGCGGGCGAGCGGCGAAAGCGGCAGAAAAATTCGCTGATGCAGGTTACAATAATGTTTATGTCATTACTGGCGGCATCCTGGCCTGCGCTGCAGGTGGTCATGCGACCGAGGGAGGACCGCAGGCCAGCGCCGATGCTGCCACGGCTCCGGCGGTGCCCAAAGCGCCTCTGCTGGCTCCAGTGCGGTGGCCGCTCTCGATCGATCAGCAGGTGCGGGTGGCTGCCGGTGGCGTCGTCGTTTTGGGCACCTTTCTGGGCCTGACCTCCAGCGGCTTCTTCACTTTCCTTACCATGTTGGCGGGTGCTGCGTTGGCCTATAGCGGCCTGACTGGTGACTGCCGGCTGGCGATGCTTCTTGCCAAGGCGCCGTGGAACAAAGGTACTACTGGCACCTGCATGACCGGACAATGCGGCACGGAGAGCAATTCCGCGCCGGAAGAGAAAAAGGCCGCCTGAGAAAGTGTATTACAACCAGCAGAAAGTCACAGGCGCAAATGACGAAAGAGTATAAAGATATCATCACCGATATCAGCGCTTACAGCGCAGAGCTGCGGAAACTGATACCTGAGACCATGCAGGGTTTTTCCAGCATGGCGAAGGCGGCGACGCAGACCAAGGTGTTGGAGGAGAAGACCAAGGAGCTGATAGCGTTGGCGCTCGGTGTAGCTGCCCATTGCGATGGCTGCCTGGGTTATCATACCAAGGCGTTGGCGCGGCTCGGCGCGACCCGCGAAGAAGTGGCGGAAGCGTTGGGCATGGCGATCTATATGGGGGGCGGCCCATCGCTGATGTATGCTGCGGATGCACTGCGCGCGTATGATCAATTCAAACAGGCTGCTTGAGGAGGACAAGATGCAATGTAATGTGGGTGGTATTGACCGCAAACTGAGAATAGGCGCCGGTGTTGCTATTATCGTTGTCGGTGCAGCGATGCAGAGCTGGTGGGGGGCCGTTGGATTAGTGCCGCTGCTGACCGGTGTACTCCGTTTCTGCCCGGCCTATGTGCCCTTCGGCCTCAAGACGGCTTGTGCCACGGACAAGCCGGTTGGTGCATGTTGTGGTGGCGGTTGCCACAGCAAGACCGATGCTGGCAACACACCGAAGGCGACATAAGCTTCCCTAAGGTTGATTGACTTCCTCGGTCGCAGGACTAGTTTCGTGTCCGCGGCAACGGAGGTGAGTATGGAATATAGGCAATTGGGGCGGTCTGGCTTGATGGTTCCTGCGATGTGCCTGGGTACGGGCACTTTCGGCGGCAAGGGCGAGATGTTCGCACGCTGGGGGAACACGGATGATCTCGGAGCGCGCCGTTTGGTCGATGTCTGCTTGGAACACGGGCTGAATTTTTTCGACACCGCAAACATCTATTCAGCCGGAGCGGCTGAGGAAATTCTCGGCGCCGCCCTCAAGGGGCGACGGGCGCAAACTTTGATCGCGACCAAAGCGACGTTTAATATGGGGGAGGGGCCAAACGACAAGGGCTCATCCCGTTATCACCTTATTCAAGCGTGCGAAGCCAGTCTGCAGCGTCTAGGCACCGATTATATTGACGTTTATTTCATGCATGGGTTCGACGCGTTGACGCCGGTTGAAGAGACGGTGCGCGCGTTAGACGCGCTCGTACAAAGTGGAAAAGTTCGTTATGTCGGCTGCTCCAACTTCTCAGGCTGGCAGGTGATGAAATCGCTGGCGGTTGCTGATCGTCATGGCTGGGAGCGCTATGCCGTCTATCAGGGCTATTATTCGCTTATCGGGCGCGAATTCGAGTGGGAACTGATGCCGTTGATGCAAGACCAGAGCGTTGGGCTGATGGTCTGGAGCCCGCTCGGATGGGGCCGTCTGACCGGTAAAATCCGGCGTGGTCAGCCAGTGCAGGATGGGCGCATCGCCAAAGGCGGTGCTGAGGGTGGTCCGCCAGTGGATGACGCCTATATCTACCAGGTGGTGGACACGCTGGATGCCGTGGCGGCACAGACTGGCAAGACTGTGGCGCAGGTTGCACTCAACTGGCTGCTGCTCCGCCCTTCAGTCTGTAATTTGGTGATTGGCGCACGCGATGAGAAGCAGTTGCTGCAGAATCTCGGCGCACTGGGGTGGCAACTGTCACCAGAACAGGTGGCGATGCTGGATGCGGCCAGCGCGCGCCAGCCGATTTATCCATATTGGCATCAGATGCATTTCGAAGAGCGCAATCCCAAGCCTGTCAAGTGGATGTGATGGCTGGCTTAGTTGTTCCGTGCTGCTGTCAGTATGCGCACTTCCCGTCGCGCCACTGATAGACTTGAGTACTTGCTGCGGCGGGAGCGATAATGGCAAGAGCGCGGTGGATGACCAGCCGATTGCTTGATTTGACGTTAGTCTGGGTGGCGCGGCCGGCGCAGTAGTCCGCTGACGAAAGCATCGGCTATGCCCGATAGCTGTTCAGGCATAGGCAGCTTCGATTTGAACGCTGAGTCATACGTGTGCGATTGAAGTAGGGTTCTGATTTTGTAGTGCGTTGTCCATAAAAGCCCAATCATTAACAAAATCGTTCCTGCTGCGGTTGCTGCCATGGCGGCATTCTGTTGCCAGCCATAACTGACCAGCGCGTCGTAGAACACCAGCAGCCCAGCAATCATTAGTGCCGCCAAAAGAATGACCGTCGTTAAGAGTAGACAAATTACCAATGAAATGTCGTAGAACCAGGATTTGGGCAACGCCTTCCGGCGGACAGAAAAACTGCTCCACAGAGTGAGTAGGTTGAGTATTCTATCGGCGGCAAGGATCGGCATGTTGAGCTTTGGTCTCCATTTCCTCAATTGTCCGTTGAACTGATGCGGTGTAGGGCAAACACCTCAGTGGCCAAGCTGAACGCAGTCACCCGACGTGACGGTTCCGTCACGACGAGGGACATGATCCAGTTATTTACCTGCGGAGCAAGGCACCGATGACGAAACCGGCACCTAGCGCAAGCATGGAAGACTGCATGGGATTGGTTCGAACAAAGCTGATCACGTCATGCGTGGCGTGCGACGTTTCTTCTACGACTTTATCGGCCATGTCACGGACGGCGGTACCCGCACTATTGGCAGCGTGCTGCATGTCGTTGGCTAAGCCATCAAGCCCATGCTTGAAATCTTTCCCGCCTGTCTGGTCGGTGCTGTTGTAGGTCGTTGCTTTTTCCGTATTGGCTATCATGATGGCTGCTCCTGGTTTGTTTCAATGTGTCAGACTACGGCCATCCTTCGTAAGAAGGCTATGCGGGAAGCCAGGCTTTTCATAAGAAACACTTGTAGGCAGGGAGCCGGCCTGGTGACGCGCCGTGCAGGCAGGTCTGCGTTCATCCTCACTTGCCGTTTGACCGGATGCGCTCTTCCAGTCGAGCTATGGCGGCTTGGTTGGCTTTACTGTGCAGGCGTATTTTGTTCTGTAGCCATTCCACCAGCCTGAAGCGTGGGATCAGGCTTTCCACGCGGTAGGAGATGCCAGCATCGAGCTTTTTCGAGAAGAAATGCGCCGCTACGCAGCCGAGCGCGACGATGACGACATGCAGGAAAGTCAGCCGCTCAAGAAAAGAGGTTTTGGGATCGAATTCGCTAAAGAACCCGAAGGCCAGCACATGCACGAAGAAGCCGATGAGCAGGATGCGTGCCAGGTGGCGGAGGCGGCGGTAGAGCCGTGACTCTTCCAGGAATTTTTCCAACGACCAGCCGAACATGAAACTGATGAAGCCCCATGGCAGTATAACCATATAGATGACGATCCCGCCGATGCCGGACATCAGTTCGAGAATCACGGTGAAAGTCAGCAGCGTCAGCAAGCCGGCAATGGGGAAGACGCAGGACAACAGGATATAAATCAATGGCGAAAGCAGGACGATTACCAAGCCCATCACATTACCGCCCGTTAGACGGATGCCGCTACTGCTGGCCGGCAGGGTGGCACGACCGGCTTGATAGGCGGCGTAGTCCTCAGCGGTGCTGCCGGTGAACATGGTGCCGCTGGCGCCGTCATTGTAATAACGGTCTCTAGCGTCGCTCATGGTGTGCCGCCTTCGGCTTGGGGCAGAGTGGACAGCGGCTGCTGCGCCAAGCGCTCGATGCCAGCGCGATCCAGGCGCTGCGGTACCCAGGTGGTCAACGATGCTGCGCCGAGATCGCGGTAGAAATCCAGTGCCGGTTGGTTCCAGTCTAGGCATTGCCAGTCCATGCGGCCGCAATCGCGTTCCAGAGCGAGGCGCGCGATGGCTTGGAAGAAACCCTTGCCGATGCCGAGGCCGCGATACTGCTCCGGCACAAAAATATCTTCGATATAGAGGCCGGGCTTACCGAGGAAGGTGGAGTAATTGTGGAAGAAGACGGCGAAGCCGACCGGCGCTGCGTCCTGGAAGGCCAGAAGGCATTCGGCGTATTTGTTGGGGCCAAAGAGATGTTGCTGGATTTTGTTCAGGTCCGCTGTGAAGAGGTGCGCGAGCTTCTCATACGCCGCTAGTTGTTCGACAAACGACAAGACGAGAGCGGCGTCGGCGGGTTCGGCCTGACGATAGAGGATGCCGGCGGCGGCTCCCATGTTATTCGGCGGCATCGGCGATAGCCGACGCCTTGGCCTGCTGTTGGCGGGCTTTTTCGGCCTGGATGCGCGCCAAGTTTTCCGCCACCAGCTTGTCATGCAGGCTTTCGGCCGGGCGCTGCCGGCTCATATCCAGCTCCGGCGCCATCGGCCCAGCAGTGCGCGGGCCGCGCAGGCTGGCCATGAGCGCCTTGAGGGGGTGCGCCATAGCGTCGTTCGCGGCGGTCGGCTCATAGCCGGAATGCACCATGCAGTCGGCGCATTTCTCATAATTGCCGGTGCCGTATTTCTCCCACTCGGTCGTATCAATCAGTTCCTTGTAGGTCTTGGCGTAGCCTTCACCCAGCAGATAGCAAGGGCGCTGCCAGCCGAAGACGTTGCGCGTCGGCAGACCCCAGGGC
>CAYOGS010000065.1:5465-8999 GCA_964403435.1 uncultured Rhodospirillales bacterium
AGTCCAGATAGAGCGAAGAGACGCTGAAACGCCACGGCATCTTGCCCGAGGTCTTACGATCTTTGCCGAGGCGCAGAATGTCGCGGAACAATTGCTTGGTAGTCTGGCGGTTGAGGAAATGCGCCTGATCTGGCGCGCGTTCATAAGCATAGCCGGGCGAGACGGTGATGGCGTTGACGCCCATGGCCATGACTTCGTCGAAGAAGGCGGCGACGCGCTCCGGTATCGCGTTGTTGAACAAGGTGCAGTTGATATTGACACGGAAGCCGCGTTCCTTGGCCAGCTTGATGGCGGCGACGGCTTTCACATAGACGCCTTCCTGGCAGACGGACTGGTCATGTTCGCGCTCTAACCCGTCCAGATGCACCGACCAGGTGAAATAGGGTGAGGGCTGGTATTGATCCAGCTTTTTTTCCATCAGGAGTGCGTTGGTACAGAGATAGATGTATTTCTTTTTGGCAATAAGGCCTTTGACGATTTCCGGCATGTCCTTATGCAGCAGCGGCTCGCCGCCGGGAATGGAGACGACCGGCGCGCCGCATTCGTCCACTGCGTCCAGGCATTCTTGTACCGACAGGCGCTTGTTGAGAATCTCATCCGGATAGTCGATCTTGCCGCAGCCGGCGCAGGCCAGGTTGCAGCGGAACAGTGGCTCCAGCATCAGCACCAGCGGATAGCGCTTGTTGCCGCGCAGCTTCTGCTTCACGATATAGCTGGCCACGTCGTAGGCTTGGCGCATGGGAACGGACATTTGCGTCACTCAATCATAAGCGCGCCGGCATGTCTGGCGCGCGGGTTGCGGGGATGTGTTTCAGGCCGCGCTGCTCCGGCCTTCGGCTTTGGTCAGCGCCAGGGGCAGGCGGAAGTGCACATTCTCCTCGATGCCGGGCAGCACCGAAATTTCAATCGGCTCGATGGCGCGCAGCCGGCTCAGCAAATCCTGCACCAAATCCTCAGGCGCGGAAGCGCCGGCGGTGATGCCGACGGCGCGCTTGCCGCGCACCCAGTCCGGGTTCAGGTGACTAGCGTCTTCGATGAGATAGGCGGCGACGCCGGATTCCTCGGCGCGCTCCTGAAGGCGATTGGAGTTGGAGCTATTGCGGGCGCCGATAACCAGCACGACATCTACATGCTTGGCTAATTCGCGTACCGCGGCCTGGCGGTTTTGCGTGGCGTAACAAATATCTTTAGTGGATGGGCCGATGATGCCGGGAAAGCGCGCTTTCAGCGCGTCGATCACGTCTTTGGTGTCATCCACGGATAGGGTGGTCTGGGTGACATAGGCCAGCTTTTCCGGGTCGGTGACCTGCAGTTCAGCCACATCCGGAACTTCGGAAATGAGATGCACCTTGCCGGAAATGCGCCCGAGCGTGCCTTCGACCTCCGGATGGCCGTCATGGCCGATCATGATGATTTCATAGCCCAACTTGGCGTAACGTTGGCCTTCCTTATGCACCTTCTCCACCAGCGGGCAGGTGGCATCTATCACGTTCAGGCCGCGGCTGGTGGCTTGACTCTCCACCGATTCCGCAACGCCGTGGGCGGAGAAGATGGTGACCGCGCCTTCGGGAATCGCATCCGTTTCTTCGACAAAGACGGCGCCCTTCTGGCGCAGGCGTTCCACCACATGCGGATTATGGACAATCTCGTGCCGCACATAGACCGGAGGGCCGAATTTCTCAATCGCCATCTCGACGATGGCGATGGCGCGTTCAACGCCAGCGCAAAAGCCGCGCGGCTGAGCCAGAATCACCTGCATCTTCTTTTCCCGCATTGCAATATCCGGGCGCAATCTAGAAGGATTCCAGGAGAGAGTAAAAGTAAATAGTGGTTGGTCGTAAGGCGCTGATTCATCAGAGATTGCCGGGCAGATCAAGGAGCGCGTTGACGGGCTTACCTGTTGGCAGCGCCGATTCGGTGTTCGCAGACCGATTCGGCAGATCGTGCCGTTCTTGTGGCCTTGACGGCGCTGCGGCGGGATTTCGGCACCATTTCAGACGGCCGCCGGGTCGTCACGCAAACGGCATGGTTCGACTCCATTGGTGCATGGTTCATCTGGAGGGCTGGCAGGGCAGTTAACCAATATGAAAATGGGTTAATATGGGGCGGTGGTGGGCAGAAAACGCAAGAATGTTACGCGACGAAACGGCAAAAATTTGGCCGCTGAATCATGCCGTTGCTGCCGTTAACTGCGGCCTGCAGGGGTGGGTTAATGGCTGTGTTTGAAAGGTGACATGGACGCGAGATGTGGTAGGATGTGCCCCAGAGACCCCAACATCTGGTGGTTTTTCCACAAGCTCTTGATTATAGTTACCCACAGCTGTTGATAATTTGGCGGCTCTGGCGGAGGATGCAAATGTTTGACGTTATGCAGGTTGAGCGTGGGCCACAAGTGACCCTGGATCGCAGCCGGGACGCCCTGTTGACAAGTTTTGGTAAAGCGACGCTTGAAGACCGCTATCTGCTGCCGGGCGAGGGGTTTCAGGATATGTTTGCCCGCGTGGCGTTGACCTACGCGGACGATGCCGACCATGCCCAGCGCATGTATGACTATATCAGCAAATTGTGGTTCATGCCGGCGACGCCAGTATTGAGCAATGGCGGGACCAATCGAGGCCTGCCGATTTCGTGCTTCCTCAACGAAGCCAATGACAGTCTGGACGGCATTGTCGGGCTGTGGAACGAGAATGTCTGGCTGGCGGCGCGGGGCGGCGGCATCGGCTCCTACTGGGGCAATCTACGCTCCATCGGCGAGCCGGTGGGTGGCAACGGCAAGACCTCCGGCATCATCCCCTTTATCCGCGTGATGGACAGTCTGACGTTGGCGATCAGCCAGGGCAGCCTGCGGCGCGGCTCGGCCGCCACTTATCTGCCGGTCAGCCATCCGGAAATTGAGGAATTCGTCGAAATGCGCCGTCCCACCGGTGGCGATCCTAACCGTAAGGCGCTGAATTTACATCACGGCGTCGTAGTTCCCGACGCCTTCATGCGTGCGGTGGAAAACGACGAGGAATGGGCGTTGACCAGCCCGAAGAACGGCGCCGTCATCCGCCGCATCAGTGCGCGGGCGCTGTGGGTGCGTATTCTCACGGCTCGCATCGAGACTGGCGAGCCTTATCTGCTGTTCATTGACAATGTCAACCGCGCCATTCCGGAGCATCACAAGCTGGCGGGGCAGACGGTCAAGATGTCCAACTTGTGCAGCGAGATCACGCTGCCGACCGGGCCGGACAAATATGGCCAGGAGCGGACGGCGGTATGCTGCCTGTCTTCGTTGAATGTCGAGACGTTCCTGGAATGGGAAAACCACCCGACGATTATCGAAGACTGTTTGCGTTTCCTGGACAATGTGCTGGATGATTTCATTAAGCGGGCGCCGGAGAGTATGGCGCGGGCAGCTTATGCAGCGATGCGTGAGCGTTCGGTCGGTCTCGGCATTATGGGGCTGCACTCCTTCTTCCAGACGCAAAACGTCCCGTTGGAAAGCGTGATGGCGAAAGTGTGGAACAAACGCATTTTCAAGCATATCAAAGC
>CAYOGS010000066.1:0-3763 GCA_964403435.1 uncultured Rhodospirillales bacterium
AATTTTATAGAATTGGTTGTAATGGCAGTAATAATGTAAAAATAAGTGCCTATTATTGCATATATTTATCTTAAGAGACTACTTAGCTCGAGCATGGTGAAATAAGGAAAAGTTTCCTAAAAAAATTGGAGAAATCTTATGTTAGTCACTCTGATTGAGGCATCAAAAATTTGGGATGATCAAAGCTTATAAAATCATTCATTTGCAAAATATAATATTTGAATGATATTGATATGCTATGAATATCAATGTGCTGGAATTACGGCAGCTGCGCTATTTCGTGGCAGTCGCAGAGGAACTTCATTTCGGACGCGCCGCGCGGCGGCTGCATATGTCCCAACCGCCTTTAAGCCAACAGATCATGGCCATGGAAGCGCAGCTGGGCACGGCGTTGTTCAACCGCACCAACCGGCGCGTGGCTCTGACTGCAGCCGGAGACTATCTGCTACGCGCGGCACGCGCCTTGCTGCAGGACGCTGCCCATATTACCGCCCATGCCCGTCTTGTCGGCCAGGGTGCGGTCGGTCAGGTAAAGGTGGGCGTGCATCTCTCCGCCCCTCTCTATCCGTTTGTGGGGCATTTGCTGCAGGCGTTCCGGCAGCGTTATCCTAAAATCCGTCTGGAGCTGATGATGCATGAACGGCCGGATTTGCTTCAGCTCGCGGATATCGAAAGCGCGGCACTGGACGTGGCACTGGTGTGGCTGGGGCGCGCGCACCAGAGCGTGGATTTGCGGCGCTTCGATCTGGCCGCTAGTCCAATGCGGGTATTTCTGCCGGTGGATCATCCGCTTGCGGCCAAATCGCGCCTCACCCTGCGCGATTTGGCGGCTGAGCCGATGATTGCACCGCCGCGCCAGTCTGGCTCCCAACTTTATGAAGTGCTGATCCAACAATTCAGTGCCGCCGGCTATGAACCCAACTTGGTGTATGAGGGTGTTTCTATGCCGCTGATGCTCAGCATGGTGACAGCAGGGCAAGGGCTGGCGCTGCTGCCGGAGTTTCTGGGGCGGCTGCAGGTTCCAGGCGTGGTGATGCGGCCGCTCGATAAAGCTACGCGGCAGACGCCGCTGCTGACACTAAACCTTGTGGCGCGGCGGCAGCAAACCGACAATGTGGATGAGCAATTCATCCAGCACGCCGCAGCGTTTGCTGCCAACTACCATGAAGCCCCGCTATGAAGGCAGGTACATGACAGCGCCGGTAGCGCGTGGTAAAAACCGGCCTACACTCCACTTATGCAAGGGACACGACAATGACAGGCAACCCGGTCGGCTGGTTTGAGATCTATGTTCAGGATATGGCGCGCGCGAAAAAATTTTATGAATCGGTATTTGGCGTGACGCTGACGAAACTGGAGAACCCGACGGACGGCCCGGTGGAATTGTGGGCGTTCCCGATGGAAAATGAGCGCTATGGCGCGCCCGGCGCTTTGGTGCAAATGGAAGGTTGCCCGAGCGGTATGGGTGGCACGCTTGTCTATTTTAGCTGCATGGATTGTGCGGTGGAAGCCAAAGCCGCCGCCAAGGCTGGCGGGCAGATTTTCAAGGACAAGTTTGCCATCGGCCAGTATGGTTTCATCGCCCTGGTGCAGGACACCGAAGGCAATATGATTGGCCTACATTCGATGCCTATGCCTGCATGACAGCGCTGTCACGGCCGGCCGTTGCTCAATTCTTTGCGCGGCTAGCTGAGGGGAATCCCGCACCGCAAACGGAACTGCATTACACCAATACCTATACATTGCTGGTAGCAGTTGTACTGTCCGCGCAGGCGACCGACATAAGCGTAAACAAAGCGACCGCTGCGTTGTTCAAATTGGCCGACACGCCGCAAAAGATGCTGGCCCTGGGCGAAGCCGGGGTGAAGCGGCATATTAAAACCATCGGTTTGTTCAACGCTAAGGCGCGCTATATCATCGCGTTGTCGGCCCAGCTACTGGAGCGGTACGGCGGGGAGGTGCCGGAGAACCAAGCGGACCTCGAAGCACTGCCCGGTGTGGGAAGGAAGACGGCGAATGTCGTGCGCGCCGTTGCCTTCGGCGCCGTCACTATCGCCGTAGATACACACGTATTTCGTGTGGCCAACCGCACCGGGCTGGCGCCGGGCACGACACCGCTGGCGGTGGAACAACGGCTGCTGCGCGTGGTACCACCCGAATATCAGCGACACGCGCATCACTGGCTGATTTTACATGGCCGTTATGTCTGCACCGCGCGCCTACCGAAGTGCCAGGCCTGCCCGGTACGAGATTTATGCCGGTTTGACGACAAGGCCACTGGATAAGCCAGACAAGCGAGCCGCCCAGGTGGATACCCCACTCAATGCTAACAATCGGCCGGCCCCCTGCCCGTCCTGAAACGCGATTGTAAGCGTGCGTGGCGGCAGACATTGTGGTGCGCGTTCCGGCCATTCTACCAACGTGACGGCGCGCGCTAGGTCATCCTCGAATCCCAGATCCCATACTTCTTCGGCCTGCTTGATGCGATACCAATCATAATGCGCGACGAGCAAGTTACCAGGCGCGTTGTAATGCTGCACGAGTGTGAAAGTGGGACTAGGGACATTGCATTCCAAACCAAGCAAACCTTGGATGATGCCGCGAGCCAGGGCAGTTTTGCCGGCGCCAAGATCGCCGCGTAAGGCCACGACATCACCGGCGCGCAACAACGGTGCCAAAAGTTGCCCCAACGCCTGAGTTGCCGCGGCATCCGGCAATGGTACGATTTGACGCCAGGGCGCGTTCATGTGACGGCGCCAGGGTGACGCACGGCTTCGGTCGGCGGCACGATGGGGAGAAAGCAATTGACCTGCGTACCGCGATTGATCTGGCTGCTGATAGTGATGTGGCCGCCATGTAGAGTGATAAAGCTCTTGACCAGCGACAGCCCTAAGCCGGCGCCGCTCTGGCGCGATTGGGCGTTGCTGCGCTCGAACTTGTCCCAGATGCGTCCTTGGTCCTGCTCTGGGATGCCGATGCCGGTGTCAATGACGCTGAGCCTAATCATGTCAATTTCACGCCGCGCTTGCAAAGTTATGCGCCCACCGGGCGGCGTGTACTGGATGGCATTGCTGACGAGATTGAACAGCACCTGCTTGATGCGTTTGTCGTCCACCGCAAAATTGCCGATGCCGTTTTCTGCGTCCACCAGCAGCTCCAGCGACTGCTGCCGCGCCCATTCTCCCATCATGCCTACTACCGTCTGCAGCAGCGGGACGATGGCGACGGTGCGGCGATTCAAGGACATGCGGCCGGCATCTACCATCGCGAGGTCAATCACGTCGTCGATCAGCAACTTTAGCCGCTTGCTGCTTTCCATGATGGTGCGGGCATATTCAAGCTGCCGCTCGTTCAGCGTGCCAAAATACTGGTTGGCCAGAATTTCAGCAAAGCCCATGATGGTATTGAGCGGTGTGCGCAACTGATAGGAAACATTGGCGACGAATTCCGACTTCAGCCGGTCAGCGGTCGCCAATGCGGCGTTGCTTTCGCGCAAAGCTTGCTCGACTCGCAAAGTATCCGTTACGTCCACATAGGAATTTAGCATGGCACCGTCCGGCAACGGCACGGTGTGATAGCTGATGATACTGCCGTCCTGCCGGACAAAGCGGCCATCCTGCTCAGCGCGCTGCAAGGCGCAAGCCACCATGGCGCTGCGAAAACTTTGACTTTGATCAGGCGGTAACAGCGGATGCATCAGATCAATCAAATCGTTGATATGCGGCTCTTCCAAGAGTGTTGCAACCGGCAGACGCCAGATTTG
>CAYOGS010000066.1:3773-8788 GCA_964403435.1 uncultured Rhodospirillales bacterium
GGGTTGAAGAGTTTGAGGCGGCCATCGGCGCCGAAGACGGCGATGCCTTCCGCAAGATTGTCTAGCGTTTCCCTCTGGACGGCGATCAACGTATTGTAAGACGATTCAAGCGCCAACTTGTCCGTCACATCCTCATGTAGGAACATCAAACCGCCGAACGGGTGCGGCACCGCTACGACACGTAGCGCGGTGCCATCCGGCAAATGAAGCATGTCTTCCCGCGGCTCGAGCAACGTCGTGAAGAGCGCAAGACGTTCCCGTTTGTAGCGCTGGAAGTCCACTTGCTCCGGCGCGCGGCGACGCGCGCGTAAGTCTTCGAGAATTTCGCCGAAGCTTGGCTTGCTGGCCAAAAATTCTTCGTTATGATCCCAGAGGCGGATATAGGCGCGGTTGTAAAACTCCAAGCGCTGGTCGGCACCGTAGATGGTGATGGGCGTCGCCAGATTCTCTAGCACCTCATGGTGCGCGCCGATATGGCGCTGCAACTCGTCCTGCAACTCCTGCGCGGCGGTCATGTCCAGGGCGTAGCCCAGGGTGCCCATACCACCCTCGTCTGCCTGTGGCACGGGCAATTCGCTGATTTCCAGCAGCCGGCGCTGTCCGGCCACGACCCCATAAACGCGCTCATGTTGAGCTATGCCCTTGACCACTGCCTTTAAAGCCAACTTGCGTCCGGTGACGACTTTCCCACCGGCAATCCGGTTCGCAGCAACCGGATTCTGCGGAGCAAGTTCGATTTGACCGGCTATGGCTTCAGTCGCTGCATGGCCGACCCAAGACGCGTAGGCTGAATTGACCCAAACCAGTTGCTGCGCGGCATCGCGGCGCCACAAAGGGAACGGCAGAACTTCCAGTAGAGAAGGGGCAGGCTGCACGGACACTGGAGGCTCTGTGACCGCTGCCACAACAGCAACCGGTGTCGGGGCGACAGGGTTGATCTGGAGTACGCAATAATGTTCCGCGCCGTAACGGGAGGTGCGATACCCCTTAATTTGTAGGCGCTGACCTTGCCTCACACTGGTGAGTTGCACATCAAAAGCTTGGCCTGATTTCTGCAAATGCCGGAAATTTTCCATCAACGGCACACCATCCTCAAACAGCGCCACTAGCTCATCAAAGTGTCGCAGCTGTTGGTCAAACAGGTTGTGTTGTCGCAGGTTGTGGCGCAGCAAGACGCCCTCGCGGTTAAAGAGGCACCATGCCGCCGTACCGGTTTCCAGCACAGCGTCCTGTTGTTGCAGACGCTGCTGCAGGCTACTGCCAGAAGCGGTCTGCAGCGTCGCTTGCCGCTGTTGCCACAGAACGAGGGCTGTGACCAAGGTTGCGACCAGAAATGTAAAACAAAGCGCGGCAAAGGCGCTCCAGATCGAGGCGAGAACGCCCAGAAGCGCGAAGAGCGCAAGCAGCAAGCCGATGAGGCTTAGGCGAGCGCCGTGGGTGATGACAAGCTGGATCATGTCATTGTCAATACGGCATGGCTTGACAAGGCGGAAGCCTTGTTATGTCAGTTAAGCTGGTTCTGGTTAACAGTTTGTTAGGCTGGTCAGCGGCGGCGTTCCACCACGAAGCGCGCCACGGCCTCAAGATTCTGTGCCCTACCGGCAAATGGATTGAGATGACGAATGGCCTGCTCCGAAAGCAAATGCGCCTGTGCTCGAGCACGATCAGCCCCCAGGATGGTCACAAATGTGGCTTTGCCGGCATCCGCATCGCGTTGCACCGATTTGCCAACCTCGGCCTCAGTGCCTTCATAGTCCAGCAGGTCGTCAATGATCTGGAAGGCTAAGCCAAGGTCATGCGCATAGTTGCGCAAGGCAACATAGTGCTGCGTCGGCGCCCGGCCGAGTATCGCGCCGGCAATGGCCGAGAAGGCGATTAAGTCACCGGTTTTCATACGCTGCAAGCGCGTGATGGCACCGATATCAAGCGGTGTTGTTTCGGCGATCAGATCCAGCATCTGGCCGCCGACCATGCCGTTGGCGCCCGACGCTTTGGCCAATTCGGTGATCAACTGGCAACGTACTTTTGGGTCTTCGTGGGTATCGGCATCACTCAAAATTTCAAAAGCCAGAGTAAGCAGTGCATCCCCTGCCAGAATAGCCGTGGCATCGTCGAATTGCTTATGCACTGTGGGCTTGCCACGCCGCAGGTCGCTATCATCCATAGCGGGCAAATCATCGTGAACCAACGAATAGCAATGGATGCATTCCACCGCTGCAGCCGCCCGCAGAGCGCATTGTTCGCGTACATTGAACAAAGCGGCACCGCTGAGAACCAAAAAGGGGCGCAGACGCTTCCCGCCGCCTAAGGCGCTATAGCGCATGGCTTCAAACAAGCGGCTTTCAGCAAAACCGGCTTGCGGCAGCAAGCGGTCCAGCGCTCTTTCGACCGCGGCGGCGGAATCAGCCATGGCGGCGGACAGATCTGGGTGGAGAGAGGGCATGTTCAGTCTTTCTAGAAAGCTTAGGCGGTGAAATCTTTGCCGGCGATGCTGCCGTCGGCCTGAAGGGTGATCTGCTCGATACGCAGTTGCGCCTGACGAAGTTGCTGTTCGCAATGCCGGCGCAGTAGGCTACCCCGTTCATAGGCGCCAATGGCGTCTTGCAAACTGGCCTTGCCGTCTTCCAATTGCTTGACGAGCTGTTCCAACTCGATCATTGCCTGCTCAAAACTCAGTCCTGCAATTGATTCGGGAATTGGTGCGGCGGAGCTGGATTTGTTGGCCATCGTTACCTCGGGAAGGACGTTCTTGTCATGCGGGAAATAGGCCGAAAGGTCAAGCCTAGGCGATGTTGTCGTTGTTGGACGGCCGTTGATGCGACCGCAGTCCGTGAACATCAACGGCGTGAGTGAATTCAGCCCCGAAAAAGAGAATTTGCGCCGTGTAATAGACCCAGATCAACAGGATGATTACTGACCCGGCGGTACCAAAAACCGAGGCTAGGCCAGTTTGTGCCAAGTAAAATCCGATTAAGTATTTCCCCACCACAAAGAGCAGCGCCGTGAGGGCAGCGCCGGGCCAGAGATGCGACCATTGGATACGCTTATCCGGTACGATTTTGAAGACCAAGGCAAACAGCAGCATGCTTACGAAAAAACTTACAACAAAATCCAGGCGATGCATTTGCAGCGTCGCCGTGATTGGCAGCCAATGCTGCGCCAGCTGAGTGAAGGCGTTCAAAACCGTACTTATTGCCAAAGACGCAAACAACAATACCCCCACGCAACCCACCATAAGAAAGGCGAAGAGTTTCTCGCGTAACCACGCCAAGACCGGGCGCGGTTTGGGCGGCACTTTCCAGATGATGTTCAAGGCATCTTGCAAGTCATGAAAGACGCCCGATGCGCCAAAGAGCATGAGGCCAAAGGTGAGCGCGTTGGCAAACCAACCGCTTTCTTCCCGATGACGTGCCGCATGCAGGATATATTTGACCGCATCCAGCCCTTGGACGCCAACCAGGTCTTTCAGTTGGCCGACCACCTGCTGCTCAACTGTACTGTTGCCCAAGAGCGGCCCGGCTACTTGCATCAGGAGCAACAGAAGCGGAGCGAGAGAAAGGATACTGTAAAAGGCTAATGACGCGCCAAGACGTTGCGCCCGGTCATCTAACCAAGCGGTCACTGTGACATGAAAAAGCATCCAGAAGTGGCGCAGCAAGCAGCAAACCATACAAGAATTTTGGCTTATTGACCCAAGCTCCCAGCAGCATCAAGGAAGCTGACGAGACTTACTGATTGCGCTGTCTAGGTCAGGAAAGTTGCAATGCCGAAGGTGTTGAACGCGGCTCGCAGCATTATGATGATGTTCATAGCAAAAACACCGCCAATGATGTGCGTCAGCCCTTGAGACGTCGTGTGATTGCCCACACCTTCAGCTATCGCTTTCATGATCAGCCAACCCCGAATGAAGGCGATGAGGCCGATGATTTGGAAAAAAGTCGTGGCAGCAATATAAGCCGTGTCAAATTGTACCGCGGTGGCCGGAGCGATTCCAAGTGCCGCCCAGTTGATCGTTCCTGCGCCGACGGTCGCAAAAGTTAAAGGGCCGCCACCAACTCCGAATATCGAAGCCATCCACACGTCTTTGGTCCGCGCAGCAGCTATGAGCAACGCCCCGATAAACATGTTGCCCATAATAGCTTGGATAGAATAGGCTTTTGGATCCGTGTTGTACTTTGCCATCTTATTAAGGCCACGGAATATCAGGAGAACGCCTAAAGCGTAACACAGGAATCCCAACCCGTGAAAGGCGGGTCCCGCTATATTATTCACAAAGTTATTAGCGACTTGATCGAGACCACCAACCACCGCAATGTTTACGACAGCTCCAGGAACGCAAGTCGGAGCACCGCCAGCCGCCCACCCTGCATTTGTGAAGATACTGACGAGCAGCATGCCAGCGAAACTCGGCAGAACCAAGCAAGATGACCCGGCAAAACCATAAAGCAAAGCTTTGCTGATCGGGTGGCGCTGCGGATCTTCCGTCCAGTGACGCAGTTGAAGATAAGCTTTCAGCACGAAAAAGGTGCCTGCTATGTAGGCCATCCAGCTGAAAAAAGCGGGCATGCCAGAATTTTGCTGGGTGAATTGACAAATCATGCCGCCAAAATTCAACACCATGGCGTGAGAAGGAGATGACGCAAATACCGCCGCAGCTGCCAGCAGGGAAGCCATGGCGAAAAAGCGGCCATGGCTCGTTTTTCCACGGATCATTGCTTATCCCCCGTCATCACACAACTTGTTGCTACCTAAACCATGTTGTTGACTATAGCATTGTTTGAAGCACTGTAACATAGCAAGTTTCAAGAAATGATGATTAGGTGGCATCATTCGTTAACTTTTATCAACCAATACGCTTGAGACTGATAATGTTGTGCATGATCAATAGTTTTTGAGTTGAGTCAAAGGGAGAAACGCCCTAGACAGTGAGGCAGTCGGCTGCTAAGCAGGCCGCCTGGCATGGGGTAAGGGTGATTAGCTCAGTTGGTAGAGCAGCTGACTCTTAATCAGCGGGT
>CAYOGS010000067.1:0-2656 GCA_964403435.1 uncultured Rhodospirillales bacterium
GTGTTTGGCGGCAATTTTTAGTGATTCCTTGCCAAATTTGGCCTGCAGGCGCTTATTCTTCACAATTTTAATAATACCGTCGGCCATTCCATCAGCATCATCCAGCTCAAACAGGTAGCCATTTTTACCATCATGGCACAGCTCGCCTAGTGCACCGGCATCCACGGCCACCAACGGAATGTTATAATGCTGACGGAAGAGCGTGACGACTTGCTCTGCCTCCCCTGCACGCATCAGCCCGGTATCCACGAATATGCAGGTGAGTTTGCTGCTGATGGCTTCGTGTATCAGTACGGCAGCCACCGCGCTGTCCACGCCGCCGGATAGGCCGCAGATCACACGCCCCTGCCCGACTTGCGCCCTGATGCGGGCGATTTCCGCCGCGCGGAAAGCGCCCATGCTCCAATCGCTACGGCAACCGCAGATTTTATGCACGAAATTTCCGATGATTTTGGCGCCTTCTGGTGTATGCGCCACTTCCAGGTGAAATTGCGTGGCGTAGATGCGCCGCTGTTCGTCCATCGTCATGGCGAAAGGCGCGCCTTCGCTGACACCCGTGACCCTGAATCCAGTTGGCAAGGTGACCACGCGGTCGCCATGACTCATCCACACTTGGTAGTCCTTGCCGACGTCCCACACGCCATCATAGAGCGCGCTGGGCGCCGTGATCTTGAGGCGCGCCTTGCCGAATTCGCGTTCATGCCCGCCTTCCACCTTGCCGCCCAGCTGCATGCACAAAGTCTGCTGTCCGTAACAGATGCCCAACACCGGCACGCCGAGGTCAAATACCGCCTGGGGAGCACGCGGTGCGTTATCATCCAGTGTGGAGCTGGGCCCGCCGGAAAGGATGATACCCTTGGGTTTAAAGGCTTTAATGGCGTCAGGGTCGCGGTTGAAAGGTTGAATTTCGCAATAAACGCCGGATTCCCGCACTCGACGAGCGATGAGTTGCGTGACCTGTGAGCCAAAATCCAAAATCAGTATACGATCATCAGCAATCTGGGTCATAGCTTATCCTTCATGGCAAGATAGCCTGATATAAAGTCTGCCTGCCCTGCTTCAAAGCAAAAAGGCTGGCAAGAGAGGGAAAATATTGCGGCTTGCCCCGGCTTTTTTCGGCGTTAAAATCGGCATCATCCGCTTTTGCGGCTACCCCCACAATACGGTGCATATCCATGGCTGGCGGCTCCAAGAAAGTCATTATCATCTCGCTGTTGGCAAATTTGGGCATCGCGATCTCCAAGCTCGCCGGCGCTTTTTTTACGGGTAGCGCCGCTCTGATGGCGGAGGCGGTGCATAGTTTTTCTGACTGCGGCAACCAGGCCTTGCTGCTCTTTGGAGGCTGGCAAGCCAAAAAAGGTCCGTCCCGGCAATATCCTCTGGGGCGGGGTAAGGAGATGTTCTTTTGGTCTTTTGTTGTGGCGTTGCTGCTCTTCACCATGGGCGGCATGTTCAGCCTTTATGAAGGCCTGCATAAAATCCAGCATCCAGAGCCTTTGGCGCATCCCATTGTCGGCATACTCATTCTGCTGGTCGCCGTGGTGTTGGAGGGTATTTCGTTTTACGCTTGTCTCAAGGAAGTGCGGCACATCAATCGCTATCCTTCCATGTGGCAATGGATTAAGCACACCACGGCCGCCGACTTGCTGGTGATATTTCTGGAAGACCTGGCGGCATTACTGGGCTTAGTGCTGGCGCTCATATCATTGCTACTGGCCTGGGTAACGGGCGAAAGCATTTTCGACGGTATAGGCTCGGCCATGATCGGGTTGTTGCTCATCATGACCGCCGTCATCCTGGCGCGTGAGGTAAAGCCGCTGCTTATCGGCCAGGCACCCCATGAAGATTACCAGGAACAATTGCAGGATTTGTTGCAGCAGCATATGCCCGGTGCTCGAATCATGCGTTTGGTCACCCTGCAGCAGGGAGTGGGCAGCTTGCTGCTGGCCTATAAAATCCACCCCGGCAATCTAGGCGGCGGGCTCAAAGCTGCGATTGATCAAGTCAATGACTTTGAAGCCGCGGCCAAGCAGCGCTTCCCGGAAATCCACTGGCAGTTCGTCGAGTTGGATCATACGGACTGAAAAACCAGCGGCCAGTGTTTACCGGTTTGATGGGTGCTGCCAAAGCGGCTTGTTACATTACGCTGCCAAGGCGCCGTTCACAGCGCTGAACAAGGCCTTAACCGATGCCGTGGAGACATCGGCATCTATGCCGACGCCGAACACTGTTTTTCCGGCCTTGGTCTTGCACTGCACATAGGTGGCAGCTTGCACGTCGCTGCCATGTCCGATGGCGTGTTCCTGGTAATCTGCGATGTCCAACTCCATGGCGCAATGCGCCTTCAGCGCCGCCAGAGCGCCGGATAGCAGGCCGTTGCCCTCGCCGGTTATCGTCTGCTCCTTACCATCCACGCTGATACGGCCGATGAAAGGCCGCGCGCGACCGGTGCCCAAGGAACCGGCCTGCTGATAATCCAAAAGTTGGTAACGCTGCGTGCCATCCAGATGGTAGGCCTGCTGAAATGCCGCCCAGATATCCGCGGCCGTCAGTTCGCGGCTCGTGGCGTCGGCCAGCTTCTGGACCACCTGGCTGAAGTGGATTTGTAGCGGGCGCGGCAGCTTCAGCCCCTTGTCCTGCTCCAGGACCCAGGCGA
>CAYOGS010000067.1:2666-5094 GCA_964403435.1 uncultured Rhodospirillales bacterium
GCCGCCCTTGCCGGACTGGCTGTTGACGCGGATGACGGCTTCATAGGAGCAGCCGAGATCAGCTGGATCAATTGGCAGATAGGGGACATCCCATTGCGGATCGTTCTTCTTCTCCAGTGCGGCAAAGCCTTTCTTGATGGCGTCCTGGTGGGAGCCGGAGAAAGCAGTGAATACGAGCGCGCCGGCATAAGGGTGGCGCGGATGCACTGGCAACTGCGTGCAGCGCTGGACCAGTTCCACTACCTCTTCCAGATTGGAAAAATCCAGCCCGGGATGAACGCCTTGCGTGTACATATTCAAGGCCAGGGTGACGAGGTCGACATTGCCCGTGCGCTCGCCATTGCCGAACAGACAGCCTTCCACGCGATCGGCGCCGGCCAGCAAGCCCAGCTCGGCTGCCGCGATGCCTGTGCCCCGGTCATTGTGCGGATGCAGGCTGATGACCACCTTATCGCGCCGCGAAATCTGGCGGCAGAAACGCTCGATCTGGTCGGCGTGGATGTTTGGCGTCGCTGCTTCCACCGTGGCGGGCAGATTAAGGATGACGGGGCGCTCCTTGGTTGGTTCCAACACGTCCAGCACAGCTTCGCACACTTCCAGGGCAAAATCTGGCTCCGTTGTGCTGAAAGTTTCCGGCGAATACTCAAATAACCATCGAGTTTCCGGCCGCTTTTCCGCCTGTTCACGCAGAATCTTCACGCCATCCACCGCGATCTGCTTTACCCCTGCACGGTCAAGCCCGAACACCGTCTGCCGCCAGGCCGGCGCTGTGGCATTATACATATGAACAATCGCCTGCCTGGCCCCGCGCAGTGAATCGAACGTGCGCTCTATCAAATCACGCCGCGCTTGGGTCAGCACCTGCACGAAGACATCATCCGGAATCCGGTTTTCTTCCACTAATTTGCGCGCAAAATCGAACTCTGTTTGCGAAGCGGCGGTGAAACCGATTTCAATTTCCTTGACGCCAATTTTTAATAGCAGGTCGAAAAACACCTGCTTTTTCGCTATATCCATCGGGTCAATCAGTGCCTGGTTGCCATCGCGCAAATCGGTGGAGAGCCAGCGTGGCGCCTGGGTAATGCGCTTGGATGGCCAGGTACGATCGGCCAAATCCTCATGCGGAAAGGGGCGGTATTTCATGGCGGGATTCGTCAACATGGCGCTATTCCTGTGTGGTCAATAGGTTGGCACGTGCAGCCGCGCGCCGACGAGCCAGAATTATGGCGATCAGAACGAAGCAGCATCAGCGTGGGGTGAAAGAACATTGTTCCTTGCCGGTTGAGCGTGAACGAAAGCGTGAGAACCCGGACCTCTAAAGAGAGGCCGGGCTAAGCAGTCGCAGGCTCAGTGTGGCAAAGGCATTCATAGCCAGACTATGTCTCGGGAACCGCTATTCTGTCAACCAGACTTGTCATCCGAGCGCAGCATGGCGATATGGGGAATATTATCTTCAAGATAGGGTGCACTAACTGTTTGGAAGCCGGCAGCTTGGTAAAAACGCTCCAGATAATGTTGCGCGGATATGCGGATGGCATGCCCGCGGTAAAGCTGTTGGCATTGCGTAATGCCTTGCTCCAGCAACAATTTTCCCAGTCCCCGTCCCCGCCCAGCGGCCGTGGTGATGACCCTGCCGAGCGAGGCTTCCACATATTTACTGCCCGGCGGCAAAAGCCGCAGATAGGCCAGCAGAACGCCCTGCTGCTCCCCCCAGCCGCAGAGATGGTGCGCCTGGGAATCGTAATCATCCGCGTCCTGATAGGGGCAGATTTGCTCCACAATGAAGACTGACTGGCGTGCCATATGGATCGCCTGCAGTTCCGCCGGCGCCAGCGCCGCAAACGGCTTAAGCCGCCAGGCCAGAGTTTCAGACGTGACAACCGCCGCCACGACAGTTGCCCTGCTTCTGGTGATATTTCTGATGGTAGTCTTCCGCTGGCCAGAAAGGTGCGGCGGGTTCCACGGCTGTGACGATGGGGTGCGGATAACGGTTGCTCTGGCTCAAGGCCGTCCGCACACCACGCGCCGTTTCATCTTGCCCGGCGTCAAACACATGGATGACTGAACGGTATTGGTGACCGATATCTGCGCCCTGACGGTTCAATTGCGTCGGGTCATGAATGGCGAAAAAACGCTCAACCAGCGTCTGATAACTGATTTTTGTGGTATCGAACAGCACCAAAACCACTTCTGTGTGTCCGGTGGTGCCACTGCACACATCATCATAGCTTGGGCGCTCGGTCGTGCCGCCGCTATAGCCCACTTGCGTATCGATCACGCCTGGGGTTTCCAGAAACGCCTGCTCGACGCCCCAAAAACATCCAGCGCCGAACATCGCCTGTTGCTTATCCACGGTGACCGCCATCGTCGTGCTCCATCTGCCGCGCCGTCGGGATGCATTCCACCTTGCGGCCAGATATCCTGAGCG
>CAYOGS010000067.1:5104-8600 GCA_964403435.1 uncultured Rhodospirillales bacterium
CAGCCCTGCATGGCTGGAACATCCGGTTTGTCTTCTGCCGCGATCAAGTCCAAGTCATCGCCACTGGCCAGCATGCGGCTAGCAACTTCGTGTTCCTCCGCCACCTGCTTTAGTAGCACTTTTAGCAACTCTACCACCGCTCCGATATTGTTGGGCAGATGTTTGCGGTCCTGTTGGAATTGCGCGCCGGGCTTGAGATGCCGAGCCGCAGCGACCACTGCTAAGATTTCCTGACCATGTTTGCCCTCAGCGAATCCGTTGTTGAGGCCGCGAATGCGCGCCAGAGCGATACTGTCGGCCGGCGGATGATGCACGATTTCCATCAGAGCCTCGTCGCGCAGCACGCGGCTGCGAGGCACGTCGGCACTTTGTGCCACGCGCTCACGCCAGGCGGCCAAAGCCTGCACCAGCACCAGCACCTGAGGCTTCTCATGGCGCAGCTTTAAGCGCTGCCAGGCGTCTTCCGGCGCGACAGCATAATTCTTAGGGTTCAGTAGCGCGGCCATCTCGTCATCAAGCCATTCGCCGCGACCGTTTGCAGTAATCCGCGCCATCATCTTCTCATAAACGACACGCAGATGTGTGACATCTCCCAACGCGTAGACCACCTGCTTCTCGGTCAGCGGCCGCGCCGCCCAGTCAGTGAAGCGGCTAGACTTGTCAATCCTCGCGTCGGTCAATTTTGCACAGAGGGTCTCATAGCTCACGGAATCGCCGAAACCGCAGACCATTGCCGCCACCTGCGTGTCGAATAAAGGCTGCGGTACCTCTTGCATCAAATTGAAGAAAATCTCTACATCTTGTCGCGCGGCATGGAATACTTTAACGATCGACTGGTCTCGCATGACTGCCAAAACAGGCGCCAAGTCCAATCCCGGCGCCAGCGGGTCAATAGCGGCCACCTGCGCTGGGTCATTGGCGTCAGAACCGGCCATCTGCAGCAGGCAGAGTTTCGGCCAAAAGGTGCGCTCACGCATAAATTCAGTGTCAACAGTCACATAGGGTTTGCCGCGCAGGCGCGAGCAAAAATCCTGCAAGGCTTCGTTCGTGGTGATGATGTTCATGTTAAGCCGTCAAAAAGAACGCAGGCGCAACGATGCCTTGTGACAGCCATAACGCCATGACTGAGGCAGTAGATTCATTCCAGGAAACCCCATTCAAGCCGCCCTGGCAACATATTGTGTACGCAATATCCCGTCCATGGCATCGTCCATCGCGCCTCCTGCCGGCGTTTGGCAATATTCCCCGATCGAGACCAACTGCCAGCCAGGGCCGGCATGACGCAACTGAGCAAAGACGAAAGCCTGTTCATCGCGGCTTGCCAGGTCGCAAGCCACCAGAAATTCCCGGGTTTCTGGGTTGATGGCGGCGCATTTTCCACCCTTGATTTGCCGGAAGGTGCCGGAGGCACACATAGTGACGATGACAATCTGCGCCACTGTGTCATCCAGTTCGGCCAGATCAATAAGAATTTCCTCGTCAAATCCAGAACTAACGCCGGTCTGCTCGTCGCCCGAGTGGACAATCCAGGCCTTGATGCCGGTGGCGCCGCGTGAATCCTCGGCGTTCGGCGCGATGAGAGCCAGCAGCTGGCCGCTTGCGTCGTAGCAGTAGCAATATAGGTCAAGGTCACTTGATGGCAGGCCGCCATGCTCCAGGTACCCTTCCATGGCGGCAATCTGCCGTGACAGGCGGCTATGCTGCTGGCGCATGGCTCCGGTGACCTTGAAAACAGGATCAAGCACCGCCAGCCGTAGCTTCGCGGCGCCTAGCTTCGCCTTTACAGCCAATTGTGAGCCGAAGCCGAAGGCATCTTTCAGCACGTCACCAGCGGCCGCATCCCATTTCAGGCCGATGCGCAGCGTTGGCATTTCGGCGGTGTCGAGGTCAATCCGTGCAGCAGCCATGATCATTCCTCTCGTCGGGTTTCGCGGGCATTGGCGGACCATTCTATACAATTGCCGATATTGACAAAACCGGTTTTTTGCCCCCTACCTAACTCGCTCTAATTTACGGCTTTTGATTGGGTTTTAACCATGCATCCCTACCGTACCCACACTTGCGGCCAGCTGCGTGCCGAAAATGCCGGCCAGACCGTCCGCCTCTCAGGCTGGGTGCATCGCAAGCGCGACCATGGCAGCTTGGTGTTCGTGGATTTGCGGGACCATTATGGCTTGACTCAATGCGTGATTGACCGTTCCAGCCCGCTGATGGCAGCGGTCGAACATGTCAAGCTGGAAAGCGTTGTGACCATCACCGGTAAAGTCGTCAACCGCCCGGCTGAGACACTGAACGACAAGCTGCCCACAGGCGCTGTAGAGCTGGATATCACAGAATTCTTGCTGCAAAGCGCCGCGGAACCGCTGCCACTTCAGGTCAATAGCGAAAGCGATGCAGGCGAAGAAGTTAGATTGCGCTACCGCTTCCTCGATTTGCGCCGTGTAAAGATGCAAGAAAATATCGTGCTGCGCGCCGATGTCATCGCTTCGTTGCGGCGGCGAATGATCTCGGCGGGGTTCCACGAATTCCAGACACCAATCCTCACGGCCTCTTCGCCCGAAGGCGCACGCGACTTCCTAGTGCCGTCACGCCTGCACCCGGGCAAATTCTACGCACTGCCGCAGGCGCCACAGCAGTTCAAGCAGTTGCTGATGATGGCCGGGTTTGACCGCTACTTCCAAATCGCGCCGTGCTTCCGCGACGAGGACAGCCGCGCAGACCGCAGCCCGGGCGAGTTCTACCAGCTCGATTTCGAGATGAGTTATGTGACCCAGGAAGACGTGTTCAATACCATCGAGCCGGTGCTGCATGGGCTGTTCGAGGAATTCGGCGGCTTCCGCAAGGCGAAGCCGTGGCCAGTGTCCGGCCTGCCGTTCCCGCGCATAGCTTATGACGAAGCGATGCTGAAATATGGCTCCGACAAGCCGGATTTACGCAACCCGCTCATCATCACCGACGTCACGGATGTCTTCGCGCGCCAGGATGTGGAATTCAAAGCCTTCAAGGGCGTGATCGAAAAGGGCGGTATCGTCCGCACCATCCGTGCGCCGCTGGTCAAAGACTTTCCACGCAGTTTTTTTGACAAACTGAATGACTGGGCGAAGGAAATCGGGGCGCCGGGGCTGGGGTATATCCTCTTCGAAAATGGCGTTGGCAAAGGCCCCATCGCCAAATTCGTACCGGAAGCCGCGCAGCAGGCACTGCGCGCTAAGACCGGCGCAGGCGACGGCGACGCTGTGTTCTTCATCTGTGATACCGTTAAGGCCGCGCCAAAAATGGCCGGCGCAGCACGCATGGAAATCGCTAAGTCCATCCAGGTGAGCAAGCCGGATTTCATGCAGCTCGAGCAATACGCCTTCTGCTGGATCGTGGATTTCCCGATGTACGAATATGACGAGGAGAGGAAGAAGATGGATTTCTGCCACAACCCCTTCTCCATGCATCAGGGCGGACTGCAGGCGCTGGAGACGCAAGACCCGCTGACTATCAAGGCCTT
>CAYOGS010000068.1:0-8591 GCA_964403435.1 uncultured Rhodospirillales bacterium
ACCTTGGCGTCGCCGTCTATCGCGCGATGAAGCGCGAGCCAAATTTGACGTATCGCGACATGCCTGAAGTGCTGCGCAATAAATATCAATATTTCACCGAAGCCAGCCTCGGCAAACTCGCCGCCGCTGGCTATGAGGTAGACGGCATGACTCGCCTAGAAGACGGCGTGAAACTCTATGTCCAGCATTATCTCATGCAACCCGACCCCTATCTGTAAGCTCACGGATGGAATCCTCCCATGACCGCCCATCTCACCGCCCTGCTTGATCAATTTCGCGGCCACCGCGTGATGGTGGTCGGCGATCTGATGCTAGATCGCTTCATCTATGGTTCAGTTGATCGCATTTCGCCTGAAGCGCCAATTCCGGTTCTACGTATTCAGCGTGAAAACGTGGCGCTGGGCGGCGCCGGAAATGTGGTGCGTAACCTAGCGGCGCTAGGCGCTGAAGTCGATGTCATCGGCATCGTTGGCCAGGACGCGGCCGGTTTTGAAATGGCGCGGCTGTTCGCCGAATTGCCGGGTGTCACACCGCTGCTGCTGCCAGATGCGGCGCGGCCGACGACGCTTAAGGTGCGTTATATCGCCGGGAGCCAACAGCTCATCCGCGCCGACCAGGAGCTCACCAAGCCGGTCGGCGTCGATGTCGAGCAGCAAATCCTGCAGCGCATGCAAGCCGCTCTACCCTCGGCGCAAGTCCTTGTGTTGTCTGATTATGCTAAGGGTGTGCTGACAGAAAATCTGGTGCCCCAGCTCATCGCTTTGGCCAAAAAACTCGGCAAGCCGGTATTGATCGACCCGAAGGGGCGCGACTTCAGTCGTTATCGCGGCGCCTTTATGCTAACTCCTAACCGCAAGGAACTGACGGAAGCGACTGGGTTGACCAGCATTAAGACTGTGGCGGAGGCCGAAACGGCCGCGCGGCAATTGATGACGATGCACGGTATTGATAACATACTGGCCAAACTGGGCGGCGATGGCGTGTGCCTGGTGTCTCAAGATCAGCCAGCTTTGCACATCCATGGCATGGCCAAGGAAGTATTCGACGTTTCCGGCGCCGGCGACACCGTAGTGGCCGCCATGGCACTGGCACTCGCCGCAGGCGGCAGTCTGTCCGATGCGGCACACCTGGCCAATCTCGCCGGATCTATCGTCGTTGGCAAAGTCGGCACCGCCACGGTCAGCGTCAACGACCTTCACCACGGCCTACATGACGATGATCGACGGGCGCAGGAAAGCAAATTGCTGACCTGGCAGGAAGCCTATGATCAGGCGGAGCGCTGGCGCCAATTGGGGTTAAAAGTCGGTTTCACCAATGGATGTTTTGACCTGATCCATCCCGGACATCTTTCCCTGTTGCGCCAGTCACGCAGCCACTGCGATCGGTTGATCGTCGGACTGAATTCGGACACTTCGATCAAGCGGTTGAAAGGCGAAACGCGGCCGGTGCAGAATGAGATTGCGCGTGCGACAGTCCTCTCCGCCATGGCGGATGTAGACGCTGTGGTGGTCTTTGACCAGGACACGCCCATCGAACTCATACGCACCCTGCGCCCACAACTGCTAGTTAAAGGTGCCGACTATACGCCTGACAAGGTCGTGGGCTGGGACTTGGTGCAAAGCTGGGGCGGAGAACTTTATCTCGCTGACCTAGTGCAGGGCCAAAGCACCACCTCCACCATCGCCCGTATGCAGCTGGGCGAAAAGCCGCACAAAGCCGTCGTCGGGCAATGACGATTGCCGTCCAATATTCCCGCCCGTCATCCGGCCTGACCGGCGCGGAGATTTTCGGGCTTGATGTCGCCGTCAACAATCTTCTCGGCAACTGGTTTCGATATGGCGGGCAGGAGAAATACCTGGTTCGCCCGACGAATGAGCACAGTTTCCAGCATTGCCAGACGTTGGCACAATCGGCTGGGATTGCCCCGGAAAAACTCATCGGGATTGACCCGCGCTATCCCGCTGAAACCCTGAGCAAAGTTCATTGCCTGGTGCAGCCCGATCCACTGATCGCCGATCTCGCCTGGCTACGTCGGCAAATCCCTGGCGCCGGTTATGCGCTGTGCGGCCTCATCCACACCATGTCTAGCAACCGCATCGCGCAGGCGGTGAATGAGTTGTGCATCGCGCCCACTTGTGACAGTGATGCCCTGATCTGCCCCAGCCATGCCATCAAAGCTGCAGTGAAAAATCTGTGGCTGATTTACGCAGATTATTTGGAATATCGTTTTGGCCGTCCCTTCATCTGTCCGGTGCAATTGCCAGTCATCCCGCTAGGCGTAGACACGGAGAAATTCTCGGCGTGCACCACGCCAACCAAACGCGCCTCACAACGCGCCGCACTACGCGCAGCCGAAGACGAAATCATCCTGCTCTTTATGGGGCGTTTGAGTTTCGCGACCAAGGCGCATCCGGCGCCACTGTTTATGGCCGCAGAAAATGCGGCCTGCCATACAGGTAAAAGAATCCGGCTGGTCATGTATGGATATTACAAGCCAGAGATGATGGCGGACGCTTTCCAGCAGCTGGGCGCGGATTTCTGTCAAACAGTCAACCTGGAATTTATCCTCAACACAGACCCTCGTTTTCCCGAAGGACTGTGGGCCGGAGCGGATATCTTCATTTCGCTGGTAGACAATATCCAGGAAAGTTTTGGCCTAACGCCAATAGAGGCTATGGCTAGCGGACTACCAGTCATCGTCACGGACTGGGACGGTTACCGCGATGCTGTGCGTGACGGCACGGACGGCTTCACCATCCGCACCATGGCCCCGCCGGCCGCAACCGGTCAGCTCCTGGCCGAGCGTTTTGGCAACCAGCAAGATAATTATGGCGAGTATCTCACGGCAGCAGCCCAAAGCACGGCGCTTGATATTGCGCAGACAACGGATGCCATTGTCCGCTTGGCCGACGATACCGTTTTGCGTCGGCGTATGGGCGCCAGCGGGCGCCAACGCGCCCAAGCACATTATGACTGGCGGCACATTATCAAGGCTTATAGCGAACTCTGGGAGGAACTCGGCCAGCGCCGCCGCCGTAATCCGCCGGCTGGTCTATTTCCGCCACAATGGCCAGCAGCCAGCCCGGCATACCCCAACCCTTACGCCATGTTCGACGGCTTTCCCAGCACGACGCTAGTACCATCAACGAGGCTACGGCGCGCGCGCGACGATACCTGGCTGGCAAACGTGCTAAAGCATGAAATGAATTATTTCGTGCCCGCCGCCTTACTAGATCAGGCAGGACTTATGACTCTGGCAGCGCGCATGACAACCTCGGGCGTCGCGCTTGAGGATATTGTGGCTCACTATCCGCCAGCGCAGCGCGACACCGTCTGGCGCAGTTGCGGCTGGTTGCTCAAATTCGGTATTTGTGTGCGCGATGACACTGCTTAATGTCCTACCTATACTCGGTCATGCCGCCATCGGATTCTTGCTTGGTGCTATCGCCGGTAGCTTCATAAACGCGCTAAGTTACCGGCTGCCTCGTGGTATTTCTATGGTCCACCCGCGCTCCAGCTGCCCACAGTGCCAACATGTGCTTGGCGCACCAGACCTAGTGCCTATTCTGTCCTATCTCTGGCATCGTGGCCGGTGCCGCTACTGCCGCACACCTTATGGCCCACGCTATCTCTATATCGAACTGATTATGGCCGGCCTCAGCGCTTTCTCGTTCGGGCTGCTCTGGGGCAATTGGTTCTTACTGCCGGTAATGGCGATGATCGGCACAGGACTTTGCCGCATGGTGATGCGGTTAGAAGAACCATAACGCAGCTATAATCCAAACGAGCCAGCGGCTTGATTAAGCCATGCTGGCTCGGCTGATGAGGTTTTGAGCCAAGTTTGTGTAAGGCGATGCATTTCCGGCTCGCGACAAGGCGATTACCTCTGGTCTTTTCGCTAACTCACGCGCCGCCGGCTTCGGAATCTCGACATTATAGGTCTCCTCGCCGCCACCCGGCTTACCTTGACCGTCATAGCCCGACAAAGCGACCAAATAGGCCCCAGCTTGCTTAAAGTCAGTCCGAGTAACTGCCACGGCCTCAACTGCCGGTTTCAGCGCCTTAACCATACCCAGCGGAAGTTCAATACGAATATAATCCGAAGCCTTATCAATCAATCGCTGCGCAACAGGCGTATAGGGCGAAAAGGCACCAGCTTCTGAGATTTTAATTATTTCCGGTCTTGCCGCCAATGCCTGAGCCATGCCTTTCGGCAGTTCAACGGCGATGGTCGGCATACCGGAACCCGTTTCCAAGGGACGGTTATGCAGTCGGCGGAAAAGATCCGCTGCAACGTCAGCATAGTCAGGTTTAGTGGCGGCCACTTCCTGAATGACTGGCTTAAGCACCTGCACCATACCAATCGGCAAGTCCATATTGACTGTCGTTGCTGCCATGTTTCCTCCCCTTGGTAGCTACTTGACCATAAAGGAGAATCTTGAAAGCAAAAAGCTCGTTTTCTGCACCGCAATATTTTTTAGCGAGCGCAGACTGATGTCACTACGACGCAGGCCTTACGCGTGGTGTGGCTATTACATTTGATCAAAGCTTGGGCTTCAGCTTCAGGCTTCCCGGTACCCCAGGCAGCAGCCCAGCCCCAATCCACACGCTGCGGATCGTCCATAAGAGCCAGCGCCGCGCAGGTGCCGCGGAACCATAGTGCGACGCGGCAGTCATCTGGCCATTCCGGCACCTGCTGGCGACAGGATTGCAAAGCATTCTGCTCCGCTTCGGCCTGCGTCAGGGTGCCGGTGTTTGTGGCATAAACCAGCTTTGAAGGCGCGATGGCGATAGCGCCATAATAAATACCTGGGACCGTCGTATGCAGTGGCGGCCTGTGCGAGTGAGGCGGAGAATGACCGGGCGGCAGCGTTTCCTTGCCGCTATAACCGCCGCAGAAACGGGCGCAACTTTGCTCACACATCGCGGCCGTCACGCCATCAGAACGTCGCGAGCAACTGGTTTGACACTCGGCATAGCAGCTGGGCTTCTTCACATCGTCATGATGTCCCCTACCGCCTTTGTCTTCAGCGTGTCCATGAGGGCGACGGTGCACACTTTGATCCGTTTCCAGCCTGTCGTGGTCCTTCGCACCATGACTCATTTCACGCTGCACGCTAACGGGGTCGTCATCGTCTATAGCAGGCTTATCCTTGGCCAACGAAGGCAAAACCAAGCAAACGCTGGTGCAGATGAGCATGAGGACACTGAGCCATTGCCACCGACGCCTCATCTTTGGCCTCACGCCCGCTTCAAGGGTTTATAGCGTAGCCGGTGTGGTTGCTCCGCCTCTGCGCCCAAGCGGCGCTTGCGGTCGGTCTCGTAGTCTTGATAATTGCCCTCGAAATACACCACTTGGCTATTGCCTTCATAGGCGATGATATGCGTGGCGATGCGATCCAGGAACCAGCGGTCGTGGCTGATGACTACGACGCAGCCTGGAAAATCCACGAGTGCGTCTTCCAGGGCCCGCAACGTATCGATGTCCAGATCGTTGCTCGGTTCATCGAGCAACAACACATTCGCGCCAGATTTCAGCATCTTTGCCATATGCACGCGTTTGCGCTAGCCGCCGGAAAGCTGCCCGACCTTCTTTTGCTGATCCGGGCCCTTAAAGCCGAAGGAGGCAACATAAGCGCGGCTGGGCATCTTGGCCTTGCCCAGTTCCAGAATGTCGTTGCCGCCGGAAATTTCCTCCCACACATTTTTGTTGCCATCGAGGGTTTCGCGGCTCTGGTCAATATAGCCGAGTTTCACTGTCTCGCCGACACTGAAGGTGCCGCTTTCCGGCTTCTCCTGACCCGTAATCATGCGGAACAACGTGGTCTTGCCCGCACCGTTGGGTCCAATGATGCCGACGATACCGCCCGGCGGCAACTTGAAGCTGAAATCCTCGATCAGCAGTCGATCGCCATAGGCTTTGCTGATATGCTCGGCTTCGATGACATTTTGTCCCAGCCGCTCTGGCGTGGGGATCATGATTTGCAGAGTATCTGGCGCCTTGTTGCCGCTCTGCGCCAGCAGGTTTTCATAGGCGGCGATGCGCGCCTTACTTTTCGCCTGCCGTGCCTTGGGGGAAGCACTGATCCATTCTAATTCACGCGCCAACACCTTCTGCCGCCCGGTTTCCTCGCGTGACTCCTGCTCTAGTCGTTTCTGTTTCTGCCCCAGCCAGGAGGAATAATTACCTTCATACGGAATGCCTTGAGCGCGGTCGAGTTCAAGAATCCAACCGGTCACCTGATCCAGAAAATAGCGGTCGTGCGTCACCAGAATAACGGCACCTGGATAGTTGACTAAATGATCCTGCAGCCACGCCACAGACTCCGCGTCCAGATGGTTGGTCGGCTCATCAAGCAGGAGTAAATCCGGCTTCTGCAGCAGTAAGCGGCACAGCGCGACGCGGCGTTTCTCACCGCCTGAAAGCTTGGTGACATCGGAATCGCCCGGCGGGCAGCGCAGCGCATCGAGTGCGATTTCCACCTGCCGCGACAAATCCCAGGCATCTGCGGCGTCAATTTTTTCTTGCAGCGCGGCCTGCTCATCAATCAGCTTTTGCATTTCGTCTTCGTCGGTGACTTCACCGAGTTGGTTGCTGACAGCCTCGAACCGATCCACGAGCGCCTTGATCGCTCCCATGCCGGCCAGCACATTGCCCTCTACCGTCAGCTTGGCGTCAAGCTCCGGCTCCTGCGGCAGATAGCCGACCGTAGCGCCTTCCGCCACCCAGGCCTCGCCGGAATAATCCTTATCCATGCCGGCCATGATCTTCATCAGCGTGGATTTGCCTGCTCCGTTGGGGCCGAGAATACCGATCTTCGCCCCAGGAAAGAATGAGAGCCAGACATTGTCGAGCACCTTCTTGCCGTTGGGAAAAACCTTACTCAGCCCCTTCATGACATAGACGTATTGATAGCTTGCCATTCTGCCTCTCTGATGAATGGTCGCAAGATAAGCCCTTGCTTCGTCTCCGGCAAGGCAACAAAAAAGCGGCGCCCGCTACGGGCGCCGCTTTTGCTGGAAATAAGTGTCAGGCTTAGATTACTTAGCCGCAATCACCATAGTGATCTGCCTGCCTTCAAATTTCGGGAATTGTTCGATCTTCCCCAGCGGATCAAGCACGGCTTTCACCTTGTCCAGCACAACGTTTGCCACTTCCTGGTGCGCCATTTCGCGTCCGCGGAAGCGCATGGTGATTTTCACCTTGTCGCCTTCCTCAAGGAAAGACTTGGCGTTACGCATCTTGATATCGAAGTCGTGATCGTCAATAGTCGGTCGCAGCTTGATTTCCTTAATCTCAATAACCTTCTGCTTCTTCTTAGCCTCGGCCGCTTTTTTTTGCGCTTCATAACGGAACTTGCCGTAGTCCAGGATTTTGCAAACCGGCGGCTCGGCATTGGGCGAGACTTCGACAAGGTCAAGGCCGGCTTCTTCCGCCAGCAGCAACGCATCGCGCGGCGTCATCACGCCTCGCATTTCGCCGCTTTCATCAATGACTCGAATTTGTCGTGCGATAATTTCGCGGTTGACCCGATGGCCATCATCAGTGGCGCGACGCGGGGGTTCAGGGCGATCCCGGGTAAAAGTTGGGCGGTTTATGGGAGGCTCTCCTTGATAGTTTACGATGTAAAAAGTAGGGCAATTTAGCGGCTTTCACCCGCGCCGCAAAGGGTTTTTTGAAAGGATTTCAGGCGACTGCCCCATTAGCGGCCTTTCGCCCGTTCCACGGAACTGACGGCGTTGTTGGCACGCAAAGCCGCGATGACGATATTCAGGTGTTTGATATCCCGCACCTCGACATCAATCAGAATATCGAAGAAATCTGTGGTGCGGTGCGTGAATTTGAAATTAATGATGTTGCCCCCGGCTTTACCGATGATGGTGGTTACCGAGCCCAACGCATTGGGCTGGTTAAGCAAGACCAGGACCAGACGCCCGACCATGGCCGCGTCCTTGCCATGGGCGTCGCCCCAGGCGATGTCAATCCAGCGCTCTGGCATGCTGGCAAAGCTTTCCAATGTCTCACAATCAGCAGTATGAACCGTTACGCCCTTGCCGGTGGTGACGATGCCGACGATCGGATCGCCGGGGATCGGATGGCAGCAGCGGGCATAATGCACCGCCATACCAGGGATGAGCCCACGCAGTGTCAGCGGTGCATTGGCACTGCCCTTGGCTTCTTTGCTACGAACGCGAGTTAATTGTTGGGTGGCGGCGTTGGCTTTCTCCTGCGCCTGCTTGGCCTTGTGGCCGGGCATAGCGGCGTTGAACACATCCTTAGCCGATTGGAGTGAAGCACCGATATTGGCATATAAATCTTCCAGCGCCTGGGCCTGGAAATCGCCGATAATCGGGTCCAGCAGTTTTTCGCTGAATTCGACTCCCTCCTGCTTGAATATTCTTTCCAGCAGGTTACGTCCCAGCACGACGTATTCCGTGCGCTGTTGTGTACGCAGGAATTTACGAATGCGTGCCTTTGCTTTGCCCGTAACAACAAAACGCTCCCATTGTAGTGACGGGACAGAACCTTTTTGAGTGATAACGTCAACCTGATCGCCATTCTGTAGTTGGGTGCGTAGTGGCACCATACG